>SXKJ01000420.1 GCA_005778115.1 Planctomyces sp.
TCAAACTTAATCTGCGCACACATCGCTGGGACTCCATTCCCAAAGGGCCTTTCCAAAACACACCCAATGAGAACGTCCCAGCGATCTTTTCCTCTACTTCTGCTTTGTTCAAAACCGTTGCGCTTGAGATGAGCGAGCGCCCGCAGACCTTGAAGATTGTAATATCGACGCGATTTATCTGCGCACTGACAAGGCTCTTGAGGATCACGTTCGCGTCTTTCATCGTTACTGAAGTGAGCGGGGGAGAGGAACCAAGTCGAGGCATGTTGCATCGGTTCAAAATCGCCAGGCGCGACCACGACTACGCAATCAATCTGCTCACGGCTTCGCCAAGCACATCGGTCAGAAGTAAGCTGCGTCCGGCGCAGCGTTCGCCAAACGTCTTGCGGAGCTTCAAGAGTTCTTGCGCCGCGCCGCTTCCAAGCGGCGGACGAAGGCGGAGTGTTCGCGCCGGGCCAGACCACGTTCCAGCGCGGTTCGAAGCCGATTCGTATCGCGAGCCAGCAGCGCCGTGATGTCGATCCACAGACCGGGGAATTCGCGTGAGCGGTTCATGCCCTCGCGATCCGGTCGGGGCGTCTCATCGGCCCCAACGGCCTTGTGCCGTTGGTGAAGCCGATGGTTCGCTAGTCGGTGTCGTCCCCAAACTCTCCCGTTCCTCCGCCGCAGGCGGAGGAACGGGAGAGTTTGGAACGGGTGGTTCCATGCTTGTTAGCACTCCATCGGCTTCACCATCCGGGCGAGCCGGATGGGGTCTTTCGATAGCTACGCGAAGATCTCCTGCACCACGTTCCCCGCGACGTCGGTCAGCCGGAAATCGCGGCCGGCGTGGCGGTAGGTCAGACGCTCGTGATCCAGGCCGAGCAGGTGCAGGATCGTCGCATGAAAGTCGTGGATGTGGACTTCGTTCGAGGCGACCAATTCCGGGCCGCGACGCATCCACTAGCCGTTGAGCTTTCGGAGCCACGTCGTACTGCAAGTGCTCCATCAACTGCCGAGCAAGTTTCTCGGTGTGTTTGATGAGATCCGGCAATGTGCGTGGCTCGTCCATCTCGCTGCCTCTGGCTTTTCGACGGCCTGCAATGGTGTTCGATCGCCAAAAAGATCAATGAGTGATTCCGTGAAAACTCAATGAAGAACAACTGCCCCCGGTTCTCGTGCAACGTGCGTCGTGCGCCCGAGCATGAAGAGTAGAAGAGCTTGACATTGAGAAATCGCGAAGGACTGACGTCGCCCCGTTCATCAAAAAATGGCTGGCTGGAAATTGAAACCACACGGTTTGGGAATCTGATTCGGCAGCGACACAGCCTCACCCAATCGTCGCCAATGGAGTGGTCTCTGATGTCTGACCTGCCTGAATCACCGGACCTCTGGTTGCATGTGGAAGGGGATGCCTTCTCGGTCTCTTGTCCCAAGCGGTTTCGCGAGCACATTCGGTTTTTTCCCGCCGATCGACTGATCGTCATCGACGAAGCGATCTTGCGCTGGGGCCTGTTCGTGGGAGCCGCGCAAGTCTGCCCGCTGCGGCTAGAGTCTTTGCCGGTGCATGCTCCGCAATTTGCCGCCCGATTCGACAAACATGGCCGCTTATGCCTGGTGGGATTCAGCAGCGAGGTCTTTCACAACGGCAAAGAGTTGTCGGAGCGCACGGTGTTGCTCCGCATCGACGACACCGTCATCTGCGATCCCTACTTTCTGCGCGTGGTCCCGCCACCCGATCCCACAGAGATGCAGCAAGGCATAGTCGAACAAATGCTGCCCGCGAATGCCGTCGCGTCAGACGTCCTCGACAACGAGACCGATTTCTTGCTCAACGTCCGCTGAGCGAACAATTCCGAAAGGGAGTTCCGGGTGATGGAGGATCTCTGGTTCGGGATTGGGATCAACGTGGGCGTGTCCGCTGCTTGCGGCTACGCGATCCGACAGTGGAGCCGTCAATGGTCGCTGTGCTGGGTGGACGTCGCGGGAGTGGTGCTGGCCGTCGCGCTGGTGTCGTACATCGCGTTTGTCTGGGATCACCCGTGGCTGGCGCGGTGGATGCCGTTTTCCAATTTGATTGTGCTGGGAAACTGGCTGCCGCTGTTCACCGCCGGGTTGATCGGCTTGACGTGTCGCCGGCTGCGAGGTCGTCCTCGATCTCGAACGATCGCCGTCGCAATGTTGACGGTCGTCGGACTGGGAGCATTGGTTCGGCCGCTGTTCGGAGTCGCTCCCACTTGCGAGAACCGTTGGGAAGGTGAGAGCTGCTTGCAATCCACGCCGCACACGTGCAGCGCGGCGTCGGCCGCGACCGCCTTGCGTCGGGTGGGAGTCGTGACCACCGAGGCCGAGATGGCGCGGTTGTGCCTGACTCGCGATGGGACTCACTGGATGGGCCTGTATCGCGGACTGAGCAAGAAGCTCTCTGCGCCGTGGCGAATCGAAATGCTCGGCCTCAAGAGCCTGGAGTCTCTGCGATCGGTGTCACAAAACGCACCGGCGATCCTCACGGTCGAACTGCCGCACGACGTGCCGGCCGGCTGGGAGTATCGCCAAGAGAGCGGCTGGTTGCCGGGTGTCTCGCACTCCGTGGTCTGCCTTGGCCCTGATGGCGAAAACCAATGGCGGATCGTCGATCCGGCCAACGGCATCGAACATTGGTCCACAAAAGATTTGCTCGTCCTCTGGCAAGGGAATGGAATGCGGCTGACGCGGTAAGGCTCGCGAAGACATCGGCCCGTAAAGTTGGTGAAAACGGATCACCGTCCGCCATGCGAGATCGGTCAAGCGCTCATGGATCAGGTTGATTTGTTCGTCCTCACCAAAAGCTCTCGCGAACCTCAACAACGCTTTACGATCGTCGCCGATACTTCTCGCGGAAGTGATTCAACGACGCCGACACAATCGCAGTTGTTCGGTGAAGTGAATCGAGTCGCGGCGGAGACGCGGCCTCCTAGGGAAGCTGCTCTCTGAGCACGTTGGAGACGTGGCTTTTGGCGGAGGATTCGCATGGCGATGGTTCGCTCGGTCTTCGTGAGTGATCTGCACCTCGGCTGCAAATACGCGAACGCACAAGCGCTGCTGGCGTTCTTGAAAGAACATGAGCCGGAGTACCTGTGCCTCGTCGGCGACATCATCGACGGCTGGCGATTGCGGCGCGGATGGTATTGGGACGACTCGTACAGCTTTCTCGTGCGACGCATCCTGGGAATGCTCAAGGGCGGCACGATCGTGCGGTACACGCCGGGGAATCACGACGAGTTCTTGCGTGACTTCATCGACAGTCTCGGCAGCGTGCAGATCGCGGACGAGTTCATTCACCACGCGGCCGACGGTCAGCGAATGCTGGTGATGCACGGCGATCAGTTCGACTCCGTGGTGCGACACGCGCGGTGGCTCTCGCTGCTGGGAGACGTGGGCTACAACGCACTGCTCCTGCTGAATCGCTGGTTCAATCTGGCCCGGCGCCGCTGCGGCTTCGGCTACTGGTCGCTGAGTTCGGCCATCAAACGACAAGTCAAACGGGCGACCAACTTCATCAGCGACTTCGAGGACGCCGTCACGCGACACGCCGCGTCAAAGGGTTGTGACTCGGTCCTCTGCGGGCACATTCACACGCCGATCATCTCGCAGCGAAATGGCGTGCGGTATCTCAATAGCGGCGACTGGGTCGAAAGCTGCACGGCGATCGTCGAGTACACCGACGGCACATTCGAGCTGATCCATCGGCCGGTGCATGGCGACACATTCCAACCCGCAACGGCAGACTCTGGCTTCTACGGCGAACCGATGTCGTTTGCGGAAATGTGGCCCAACGACTCAGGCGAGCCGGTGGGCGTCAGCCCCCGGACGATCGTTCGGAACTTGTCCGGGGCCTAACGGCCAATGGCACTGACTTTGGTCAGCCGGAACGCGCTAGCGTCCGGTTCGGTCACAAGCACTAACAACAAACCGGACGCTAGCGCGTTCCGGCTCACCAAACAAAAGAAAGGCAGAACCATGAAACTCAACGACTGGTGGCAAGGGCGAGTGTTCCAATTCGTGCATCAGCACAACCTGGTCTACAACACTTGTTGGGAAGACCCGCGACTGGATCGGACGGCATTGGAACTGTCGCCGAGCGACCGCGTGATGGTGATCACATCCGCCGGATGCAACCCGCTCGACTATGTGCTGTAAGAGCCAAAGCACGTCTTTGCGGTAGATATGAATCCCGCCCAGAACTCGCTGCTGGAGTTAAAGCTGGCGGCCATTCGCGAGCTGGAATACGACGATTTCTTCTCGATGTTCGGTCGCGGGCGGATCTCGAAGGTCCGCGGGTTGTATGCCGGCACGCTCCGGCCTGCGATGTCACCGGGCGCGCGAGAGTACTGGGATCGCCACATCGACTTCTTCTCCGGCGAGCGACGTCGTTCGTTCTATTTCCGGGGAAGTTCCGGTTGGTTCGCGTGGCTGGTGAATCGCTACATCGACCGGGTGGCCCGCGCGCGAGACAGCATCGAGGCGATCCTGCACGCCGGTTCGATCGAAGAGCAGCAGTCGATTTACGAGTCGCAACTGCGGCCGATCTTTTGGACCAAGTTCGTCCGCTGGCTGCTCGGTCGCGACGCGACGCTGTCGCTGGTTGGCGTGCCTCGCCCACAGCGGGAACAGGTGGAGAAGTCGTATGTCGGCGGCATCGCGAAGTTCGTTGAGGACAGCATTGAGACGGTCTTCACGCGACTCTCTCTGCAAGACAATTACTTCTGGCGCGTGTGTCTGACCGGTGAGTACTCGCCGACGTGCTGTCCCGTGTACTTGCGAGCAGACAACTTCCAGCGGCTGCGCGGAGGACTGGTGGATCGCGTCAGCACTCACACGGCATCGGTTACGCAGTTCTTGACCCAGCAGTCGCCGCTGATCTCGCGGTTCGTCTTGTTGGATCACATGGAATGGTTGAGTACCTCTCGGCAGCCCGCGCTCGCCCAGGAATGGCAGGCCATCGTGGATCACGCGACTCCCGATGCACGCATCCTGTGGCGCAGCGGCGGGCTGCTTACTGATTTCGTTGATCGTGTGCGAGTCCTTCACGATGGCCGCGAACGGGAGGTCGCCGAACTGTTGCGCTACCAGCGCGGCCTCGCCGACGACCTGCACGCTCGCGACCGAGTCCACAGCTACGGCAGTTTCCATATCGCTCACATGGCAACGTAGCCATCACGCTCCGCGTGATGAGCCGAATGCTTCACCAATCGTCTGTCACAGAAAGTCGTCGATCAACACTCGGCTCGTCACGCGGAGCGATGACGGCTACGTTCAAAAGGAGTTTCACATGACCGCCATCGCTGATCTTCGCACGTTGTGCCGACTCACTCTCGCCCCCGTGAGCGGCGGCAATCATGCCGAACGCATGGAGAGTTTCTATCAGCAGCAGGCGAGCGACTACGACTCATTCCGCGAACGGCTGCTGCCCGGCCGGCGCGAAATGGTGCAGCAACTTCCTCTCCACGAGGGCGCGGTGTGGGTCGATCTCGGCAGAGGCACCGGAGCGAACTTGGAGTTCGTCGCCGATCTTGTCCCGAAGCTCGGCAAAGTGTTCGTTGTGGACCTCGCACCGTCGCTGCTGGAGCAAACTCGGCAGCGCTGCGAGCGGCATGGTTGGTCAAACGTCGAAGTCATCACAGCCGACGCGACTCGGTTCGAGTTGCCGATCAAAGCGGATGTCGTCACCTGCTCGTACAGCCTGACGATGATTCCCGACTGGTTCGCGGCCGTCGATCGTGCCACCGAGATGCTCAAGTCAGGAGGCACTTTCGGAGCGGTCGATTTTTACGTCTCGCGCAAGCATCCGGAGGTCGGATACGCCAAGCATTCCTGGTTCACGCGGACGTTCTGGCCGACGTGGTTCGCGTTCGACAACGTGCATCTCCAGTCCGATCACGTCCGCTATTTGCACCGCCACTTCGAGTGCCGCCGATTCTTGGAAAATTACCACGCGATTGCCGTAGGTGCCGCTCGCCCGCGTGCCGTGGTATCTGTTCGTCGGCCGCAGGGCGTAAGCAGAGGGGCGGTTAGAAATCACATCGCCTCAAGCTCCCGCTGGAATTCATCAGGTCTCCGTATTCGCTTCACTTGTGTGGTCTAACGTGCCGCGGCAAGAGAGTTCATTCTTCGAAGAAGGAGACAGCCGCAATGAGTTCCGCCGGACAAAGTGTCGCTCCTGCTTTCCAAGACAACGAAGTACCGCGAATTCCGGAACACGCGCCATCGTATTTCTGGTTGTTATGCAGCTTCATCGGCACAGTGTCGGCGTACGACGCCTGGCTGGTCGTGCTGACAAAGTCGGAGGTCTTGCGGTTCGAGCAAAACCCCGTTTGCTGGCACCTGATCAAGCCTGAGCCGGAGTATCTCAGCCTGTTTCTGCCGGCGAAGGCAGCGTGAACAATCGCGGTCTTGGCGATCTTGTGCTGGCTTTACTCACGACGACGCTGGCACGCGTTGTCGGCTGCGAGTGGAGTGGCCGCCTACCAGTTCGGCCTGCGGCTCTATCTGCATACCTAGATCGTGAGCCGTTGGTGCTAGCCACGGGCTGCGGTGGATAACGTTTGACGGCGAATCGCCCGACGCTAGTGTGTTCGGCTCACAAAGCGTGAAGCCCGAGGCTAGCGCCAACGGCTCACTGACGATCAATTCTGGAACTGCTCGAAACGGGATCGCGCGGCGGTGTCCTTTACGAATGACAGGCGACGGCCGATCGGTGATCCCGAATGCTCCGGCTTGGCCGGCTCGCATCGCGGAGTCCAAATTCGATCGCGCGAACTTGGTCCAGCAGCCGAGCCAACAGGTACGGCTTGCGGAGGTAGCGAAACGCGCATGGGCTTTGCCTCAGCGCGGCGACGTGTTCCTCCGCCGTGTACCCGGTCCGAATCACAATCTGCCCGTATTGCGCCGTTCGGATTCCTCGCTCAGGTAATCGAGCAAGCCGTCGATGCCGCCCCAAGGCATGTCCACGGAAGCGACAATGGCAACCGGGGCTTCGTCACGCAGGATTTCCAAACATCGGAATAGACATTCGATCCCGCGCACCCGCGATAGCTGTTGGGCACTCGGCCGGGAATGTTCTGATTGCTCTCGTGAGCCGGCCGTGGCATTGAAGGACTACGAAAGATATCGATGGCTGTTTCGCAGGCTTTTAAGTTCGGTGAGCCAGCCGCGTCCCAGTTTCCCAATCTACTCTCAGACCAGACCAAGGTCTTGAACAAGGGGCTCTGATCAATTTGCGGTAAGACCATCGCGTGCCACAGCGTTTCCCGTTCGTCAAAGCCGAAGGGAATGACCGGCGTTCACGAAGATTGTTTGAAGCTTCCAAGCCAAGCCTGATGAAAATCTGGTGAAGAGTTTGTGATCGAGATCACCGATCAAAGAGCTCAGTGACCGATCAGTCCGCCGAACTGCCGCACCGCTTCATAGACGACCGTGTTCACCGTACTCGCGAGGTTCAAGCTGCGGACCACTTCATTCATCGGCAGCTTGAGATTATTTGCGAGGTGCGCATTGCGGATCGACTCCGGCAACCCGCGTGTCTCACTACCGAACAGCAGGATGTCACCGCGCTGAAAGTCCGCGTCCCACACCAGCCGAGTTGCGAACTTCGTGAGACACCAGACGCGCCGATCCGGCAGTCGCTCTCGGACCTCCTCCCACGAATCGACCGCTTCCCAATCGAGATGCTGCCAGTAATCCATACCGGCTCGCCGCAGATGTTTTTCATCCAGCCGAAAGCCCAGCGGCCGGATCAGCCACAACTTGGCCCCGACGGCGACACATGTGCGTCCAATGTTCCCCGTGTTCTGTGGGATGTCCGGCTGATAGAGGACGACGTGCAATAACGGTTCTGGTTTTGTCATGACGAGAGGAGTTGTCTCGATGCGAACTTCACTCAGCAACTGAGACGAAGCCTGGGCAGCGACGAAATCCGTACCGCGACCGTCAGGGAGCGGCCGGCGATGGCCGCTCCCTGACGGTCGCGGTACGGCAGGCGTTTCATCAATGACCACATGGGGCCTACACCGCCCGTTGGCGGATGTCTTTTAAGCTGTCGATTTGAGATAGGTGACCGTTCTCGAAAACCGTTTGGAGCAGATCAGGAAATCCGGAAGCATCGGACGCACGCACCGTTCGAATGTGACCATTCGCGTCACAAATCAGTTTCAATCGTCCGGCCTTCGACGATTTCCCGCCGTCGGTCACCGGACGTTTGAAGACATCCCGCTCCTGATCACCGACGACCACCGACGAGCACTTGAACGCAAATCGTTGCGTGTCGCGGTTCAGTTTCTGAAGCAAGCCGCCCCCCGAACCGAACGCGATGTTGTCCGCCGACCAGCCGGCTTCTTTCATCGCCGACAGGATCTTGCCAAGCATCGCGAAGTCGATCCCGTCTCCTTGGATGACTCGCACCTTCGGATGGAGCACTTTGAAACCGCGGGCATTGTTCGTTGTGCCGAACGCCTCGCCGAGTCGTCGCAGGACTTCGACCACGATCGCCGGTGGATCACCGGAATCGGGCCGCACGACCAGCACGCCGTCGCGAGCTAAGACCGCATCTTTCAACGTGCCGCCCCAGTAGTCGCTGCACGCTCGAAAGATGTTGAAGCTGTCGCTGACGCACGCGACCAACCCGGTCGGATATTGCGTCAGCATGTTTCGCATCGCGTCGAGTTCCCGCTCTTCGCCCCAACTGGTGATCGTGCTGTGCTCGGCCGCCGGGATGCTGAAGCCGGCCATCTCGCAGCCGTAAAACTGCCTCGCGAGCAGCAAGCCGGGAATCGTGTCGGTCCCCTGAAAGTTGACGAGATGCGCCGCTCCGCCAAGTGCCGCTTGCTCCGGGCACGTCACGCCTCGGAAGCCGAAATCGTGCAGCTTGAAGTCGATCAAATTTGGATCGCCGGTCTCGCGCAGGAAGCGCAGCAGCACTTGCTTCATCGCTCGGCTTTGAGTCGCCACGGTGCTCGGATACCAAACTTGAACGAGCAACGTCTCCAGTCAGTTCGTCAGCCAATACGCTTCGTCGTCGGTGTTTTCGACAGTCATCAGCACGTTGCTTTCGGGAACGATCGTCCCTTCAGGGACCGCTTTGATGACGATCGGCAATCGCCCGCTATGCTTGTCGAGGATGTGCTGCCATCCCGCTGGGTTGAAGACATCGCTGCCGAAGTGCTGCCGAAACAGCGACTCGGCCGCGTCGATCTTCTCGGCCGTGACGACCTCACCGGCCAAGTACCGTTCGAGGAAGTATCGCAGCCCAAAGAAGCAGACCTCCGGATAGGTACTGCCTGAGCGGGACTCGAAGTACGAATAGACTCGCCGAGTCCCCGGCGGGTACTGCTTGAAATGCGAGACTTTGTAGCTGTCCGTCAGCCAGCAGATGTTGTTGAGCCAGTCTTGCATGTGAAAGTCCAAGCCTTAGTCTGCGTACCGTACCGCGACCGTCAGGGAGCGACCCGCGTCGATCCAAGCTGGCCGCTTGCTGACGGTCGCGGTACGGATTCGTTACTCCTATTCGTCAATCCGTCGCCAACAGTAAGTGCCCGCCTGATCTTCCTCAACGAAAGCGAAGTCCATGAAAGCGCCAGCCATCTTTCAACGCCTGTCGATTCTCGCTCTCGTTTCAGTGTTCTCGTTCTTTGCGGCGATCGCGGAAGACCAAAAGCCCGATAGCGCCGACAAAGATTTCTCGGCCGAGCTACCTCGCATCGCGCCGAAGACGCCCGATGATGCCGTGAAGTCGTTTCGGCTCAAGAGCGGCTTCCACATCGAATTGGTCGCCAGCGAGCCGCTGATCCGCTCGCCGATGGCGATGGACTTCGACGAGTTTGGCCGAGCGTTCGTCGTCGAACTTCCCGAATACAACCAGTACGGCAGTATAAAACCGCACGGCAAAGGGGCAATCAAACTGCTGGAGGACACGAACGGCGATGGCCGCTACGACAAAGCGACGGTCTATGTGGACGATCTCAACTATCCGACAGCCGTCGCCTGCTGGGACGGCGGCGTCCTGGTCGGCGTCGCGCCGGACATTCTCTTCTGCAAAGACACAGATGGAGACGGCAAGGCCGATGTTCGCAAGAAGCTCTTCACCGGCTTCGGCATGGATAAGGCCGGCGAAGGGATGCTCAATTCGTTTCGCTGGCGGATCGACAATCGGTTTCATATTCCGACGGGATTGGATGGGGGAGAGGTCACAAGTGTTGGCGAGCCGGAGGGCGTTAGCCCCCGGACGACTCCGAATGCTCCGGCGGCAAACAGTCCGGGGGCTGAAGCCGCCCGGTTCGCCAAAGATCGTGTGATCAACGTCCGCGGCCAACATCTGCTTCTCGACCCGCGAGCGATGACCATCACCGCCACCAGCGGCGGCGGCCAGCACGGCATGAGCCTGGACGATTGGAGCCAGCGAGCCTTCGTCTGCGGCAACAGCGAGCCAGTACATCTCGTCATGTACGACGGGCAATACCTCGCGCGGAATCCGTATCTGCAAGCTCCCGCCGCCGCGATCAATATCGCACCGGAGGGAAAATTCACCAAGCTGATGCGAATCAGCGATGTCGAACCCTGGCGAGTGCTGCGGACTCGGTTGCGAAAGAAGGGAATCATCCCCGGCTCGGACGAAGGGGGCGCACCGTCCGGGTTCTTCACCGGAGCGACCGGCATCACCGTCTATCGCGGCGATGCGTGGCCGGCCGAGTATCGCGGTCAACTCTTCGTCGGCGAAGTCGCGAACAATCTTGTCTATCGCGCACGGCTCGAACCCAACGGCGTCGGCATGACCGCTCACCGAGCCGACACCGAGGCCGAGTTCCTCGCATCGACCGACAACTGGTTCCGCCCCGTGCAGTTCGCGAACGCTCCCGACGGGACGCTGTATGTGATCGACATGTATCGCGAGCTGATCGAAGGAGCGGCGTTCCTCGCTCCGCAGATTCTGAAACACATGGACGCCAGCGCCGGGGCGGACAAAGGCCGCATCTATCGCATTGCCCCCGATGGATTCCAATTCAAGCCCGCGCCGCGACTCGGCGACTTGCCGACAGCCGAATTGGTCAAACTCTTCGAACATCCGAACGCATGGCATCGCGACACCGCGTCGCGTTTGATCTATCAACGGCAGGATCGGGCCGCGATCGAACCGCTCCGACAGATGGCGACGACATCGAAGTCCCCTCTCGCGCGAGTGATGGCGATGTACTCGTTGCATGGCCTGTCGGCGCTGGAGCCGTCAGGCGTCGTTACCGCGCTCAGGCGAGCCGAAGGGCGTCAGCCCTCGGACGATTCGCGAGCGGCGAACGATGTCCGGGGGCTAACGCCCGCCGGCTCGCCGGAAGAGCGGCTGCATTTGCTCCGTCTCTCGGAATCGTTCACCGATCACGCTGACGTTCGAGAGGCGATACTGCCTCTCGCAAACGATTCCGACTTACGAGTCCGCTACCATGCCGCCTTCACAATCGGAGCTTTCAACGGCGACGCGGCGACGCAGACGCTGAAGAAGCTTGCCGCGAGAGACGGTGCGGATACATGGATGCAATTGGCCATCCTGAGTTCGGTGGGAAATCGCCGTGGTGAGTTCTTGGCCGCGCTGTTGTCTGATCGTGAGGCCCGCAAGACCGCTCACGTCCGAACGCTGCTGAGCACGCTCGCGTCTCAAATCGGAGCCGCGAATGCGAAGGACGATCTCGCGCTGTTCGTGAGGCAGCTCGACAGTCTCGCGGCGGATGAGAAACCGCTCGCCGAAGAGCTCGTGAAGAGTCTGGTCAGCAAACAACCGGCAGCCCGCGAATTATTGACCGGAGTGATCGGAGGCAAAGCGACCGAGATTCTCAACGCGATGATTCGCGACGCTCAGGTCATCGCACGCGATGAGAAGAAAACGCCGGCCGATCGAGCGGCGGCCGTGCGGACGCTCGCCACTGCCAGTCTCACTGAATTGAAAACGCTCTTCGCCGAATTGCTGCAGTCGCGTCAGCCTCAGCCGGTGCAAGCGTCGGTGCTGGAAACGCTCGCGAGATTCGACAGTTCCGAAGTCCCGTCGCTGGTGTTGACCGCGTGGCCGTCACAGACACCGCAGTTGCGGGCGACTGCGATTGAGACGCTGTTTGCTCGGCAAGCGTGGATCGTCGCGTTTCTGGATGCCGTCGAGAAACAAACGGTGGCTCGTGGTGATCTCGATCCCGCTCGCGTTGTGTTGCTTCAGAAACACAACGATGCGGAGATTCGGGCTCGCGCCACGAAACTCTTCGCCGGAGTGTCGCTTACCCGGCGGCAAGATGTGGTCGATGCGTATCAAAAGGCTCTGGAACTGAAGGGAGACGCTGATCGCGGCCGCACGCACTTCCGCAAGACCTGCGCGGCGTGTCACAAGTTGGAAGGCTTCGGTGAGTCGATCGGTGCTGAACTCAACGCAATCCGCGATCGAGGGACCGCTGCGGTGTTGCTCAACATTCTTGATCCGAACCGTGAGGTGAAGCCGCAGTTCCTGAACTACGTCGTGCTCCTCGACAGCGGCCGCACGTTGACTGGCATGATCGCCGCCGAAACGGCCAACAGCCTCACGCTCCGCAAAGCGGACAACACCAATGAAACGATCCTGCGAGTCAACATCGACGAGCTCAAGAGCACCGGCCTGTCGTTCATGCCGGAAGGCTTGGAAAAGCAACTCGATGTCGCCGCGATGGCGGATGTGCTGGCGTACTTGAACGCCAGTAAATGATTCATCGGTGGGGCTCTCTGGGCCATTGAAGCGTCTGCCATTGAAGCGTCTGCCATTGAAGCGTCTGCCATTGAAGCGTCTGCCAGTGAAGCGTCTGCCAGTGAGGAAGTGATCTCCATGACTTCAAAACCAAGCCGGCGTTCGGCGACTCCGCATGTCTTCATCTCATCGACGATCGAGGATTTGGAGCCGTATCGCGCTGCGGCCAAGGAGGCGGTCATCGCCGCCCAGATGTTGCCGGTGATGTCGGACCACTTTCCCGCCGGGGCCGAACCGGCGCTCGGGGTGTGTCTCGGCAAGGTCTCTCAGACCGATGTGCTGATTGTGCTGGTCGCGCATCGTTACGGCTGGCGGCCGAAGGATCAGTCGAAGAAGCACAAACCTCGCAAGAGCATCACCTGGTTGGAATGCCTGCAAGCGGCTGAGGTCGACAAGCGCGTCGTCCTGGCATTTTTCATCGGTCAGAAAGGGGACTGGCCTGCCGAATTCAAGGAGGAGTATCGTCTGGCGAAAGCGGCGGTCGAACGTAAGGTGCCGCCGGAACTGACAACCGACGTGACCGAAGCGCTCGACGGACTCGATGGTTCAAGCGTGGCTCAACGGACGCGGCATTCGCAAGGCGGTCGAGTCACCCTACGAGCTGCAATCGGAGATCGGCAAGGCCTTGCAAGCGTGGCGTGAGAAACACTCAGAGTTCAACGCCCCTGCCGAGCAGCCGGGTGAAGCCAGCACTCCTGAGAAGTATCTGCGCCAGATGTTGGAATCGACGTCGTTCATCGACATCCGCGGGCTGGCGGTTGGCAGCGGCAAGGCTCATCGCTTTCTGATTGAGGACTTATACATCGCGCTCAAGAGCCGCATGGGAATCCGCGATCCGGACGAAGCGACCAAAGATAAACCGCGCCGCCGGAAATCGAGCAAGGGGAACGAGAAGTCTGACGCGGCTCTAGAAGGGATGTTGCGCGAGTCCGGCGAGGTGCCGCTGCAAGCGGCGCTGGCCGAGCGGCGGTTGGTGGTCATCGGCGATCCGGGAGCGGGGAAGACGACGTTTTTGCGGCGCATCGCCGCCGCGTTGTGTGAGACCGAATTGGGGACCGTCCCGCAGGCGGCACAGACAAGGTTGGGGATCGCTGACAAGACCTTTCCGATCTTTCTGCGGTGCGCGACGCTGGCGAATCACATTGCCGCTCATCGAGGGCAACCGGGGACGCCGGCCGATCCGGCCTCTCCCGCGTGGCTGGCTCATTGTCTGGCGGCGACGAGTCGCGAGAACGGCACGTGGCTTGATGAGACCTTCTTTCAGCGACAGTTGGAGGCGGGGCGTTGCACGGTGTTGCTCGATGGTTTGGACGAAGCACCGGATCGGGCGCAACGAGATGCGTTATCGCTGTTGTCCGAGAACTTGTCGCGTGTGTTTGATGGTTGCCGGTTTGTGGTGACCAGCCGGCCGCCGGCGTACACCGGGACGACGGTGTTGCCACAGTTTGCTCATGTCGAGATTGCCCCGCTTTCGGACGCGGCCGTTGATACGTTCTTGGGGCACTGGTGCCAGCACTTGTACGGCGGCGACACGCCGCAAGCGAAGGAGCACTGTCGCGAGCTGCTCGAATCGTTGCATGCCCGGCCGGAGATACGGCGAGTGGCTCACAACCCGGTGATGCTCACCGCACTGGCGGTGGTTCACTGGAACGAGCGGCGGATGCCGGAGCAGCGGGCCGAGTTGTACGAGTCGGTCATCACTTGGCTGTCCCGTTCACGTGAAGATCGCCCCTGCCGCGAGAAGCCGGAGCGGACGGTGACGCTGCTGCAAGAGCTGGCCCTGGCGATGCAGAACCATCCTCAGGGACGTCAGACGCAGGTGCCGAAGCACTGGGGGGCCGAGCAACTCGCTCCGCACTTCGGGCCGAAGAAACCGACGGCGAAAAGCCTCGCCGACGCCGAAGCATTCTTGACCGCCGAGGAACTCGATAGCGGTATCGTGGTGGCGTTGGGGAACGACATCCGCTTCTGGCATCTGCAATTCCAAGAGTTTCTCGCCGCGAAAGAAATTGCCGGACGTCCCGATGCGGAGCAGGCGAGGATCCTCGGCGGGAAGGTTCCCAAGCTGTACCGACCCGAATGGCGCGAGGTGATCCTGCTGCTGGCCGGAGCATTACACAAGCAGGGCGAGGCGAAGGTGGACGGCTTCGTCACGCAGGTGTTGGAGAGCATCGGGAAGTCCCCTGATCTGGCGGCCGAGGCACGTTGTGCGGGGTTGTTGGGGGCGATGTTTCACGACTTGAAGCCGGTGGGCTATGCACCGCACGAACCGCGATACGACGCGCTGTTGCATCGCGTGATGGCGATCTTCGATCGCGAGCGTTCGCAGACGGTCGACATCCGCGTGCGGATCGCGGCGGCCGAGGCGCTGGGACAAGTCGGCGATCCCCGTTTGGAATTCGATCATCCCCAGCGATGGATCACGATTCCCGCCGGCAAGTTTTGGATGGTCTCGCAGAAGACCGACAAGACGCAGCCGAACTTCGACCAGGAGATGTATGACGACGAAGGCCCCGTCCGCGAAGTGACGTTGCCGGAGTTTCAGCTCGCTCGCTTTCCCGTGCCGGTCGGTGAGTTTACCCGCTTCGTCGAGGACGAGGGCTACACCAAGGAACGGTTCTGGACGGCAGCGGGTGGCTTTGGCCAATTCACGGAACCGTCTGACTGGACGCCGCAGCTCGAACATGGCAACCGTCCGGTGGTCAGCGCCAGTTGGTACGAAGCGATGGCCTATTGCCAGTGGGCCAGAGTTCGCTTGCCGACCGAAGCGGAATGGGAACGTGCGGCGCGCGGCACGAACGGAAGACGGTATCCCTGGGGCCAGGAATCTGCGGACGAGACGCGGGTGAACTTCAATGGCAACATCAATGCGCCCACGCCGGTTGGGATCTATCCGCTCGGCGCGATGCCGGAAGGGATCGAAGACATGGCGGGCCATGTCTTCCGCGCCGCAGACGGCGGTCGAGCGAGGAAAAATTCCCACTGGCGAGGTCATCTTTAAGTCCGCTTCGTGCGAGTTGCAGATGCCGTCGCTCCATTCCCCCTTCCACGGATAGGCTCGGTCATCGCCGCCCCGTGCGGCGGCTTCCCATTCACGTTCGGTCGGCAAGCGGATCTGACCCGCAGCGCATTCGCGGCTGGCCCAAGTGCAAAAGGCGTACGCCTCCCACCACGACACGCCGACCACCGGTTGCGTCTCTCCCTTCCACTTCGCGTCTTGCCAAAGTGCCGGTTCGACGATGCGGTTTTCCAAACGCCACTTCCAGCCGTCGGGATGCCAGAGGTTCTCCGTGTCGTAGCCCTTCGCCTTCACGAAGAGTTCGAACTGCTCGTTGGTGACGGGGTACTTCGACAATCGAAACGGCTGCTCGAAAGTCTTCGTCTCGTCCGGCAACGCCGCGTTCGGCAAAACGCTCGCGTATTCCTCCGCCAGCTTTTGATCGCCGACGCGATACGTCCGCGCCGGCACCTCGACGAACGCCGCCGGAACGCGCACGTCTTTCGCCACACGCCGATCGCCGATGCGGCCCAGCATCCGCGCCAACTCGGCTCGCGATTTTACTTCGATCTCCTGCGCGATCGCCGACAGACAGACCGCGCGAAATCGGTCCAGCAAATCCTCCTGCAACTCCAGCTTCTGGTCCCGCAAAATCGCCAAGGCATCGGCGATCGTCAGCAGCAGTCCGCGTGACGGGGCGACGTTCGCCAAGTCGATTGCGGCCAACATCTTTTCCAGCAGCAACTTCCCCGCCTGCCAACCAGGACTTGCCACTCGCCGCGCAAACAAAAATTTCAGCGTCGGCCGCCAGTTGGCTTGCTCGGCACGCTGCCGAAAGACCGCCAGCAGCTTCTCCTTGCCGTCATGTAGTTTGGCCAATTGCTCGGTTGCCAGGAACTCTTGGAACGACAAATGAAAGAAGCGTGCCTTCTCATTCGCCGACGGAGACAACAAGCCGCTGTGCGACAGCAAGTCTTCGCGAGCTTCGATCTGATCGCGAAACTCCGATTCGGACTCGGGATTGAGCTTCATGTACGACTTGAGGATGTGGTCGAGTTCGGCAAAGGCGATGACCGGCTGCGGTGCCGAGCGGTTCGGATCGTGCGGCTCCCCCGTGTGCATCCCCAACGCCACTGCCGCCAACCGCGCACGAACCCATTCGATCACTTTGCGGTCTCGCGA
The DNA here is from genome assembly GCA_005778115.1 of Planctomyces sp. GTDB lineage: Bacteria > Planctomycetota > Planctomycetia > Planctomycetales > Planctomycetaceae > SXKJ01. The sequence continues at coordinate 16,941 of SXKJ01000420.1, forward strand.
ATACCGGCTATGTAACGCCGTCTTGACGATGCGGTGGTACAAGTCGTGAATGTCTTTGGGAAGCTGCTTCCCTTCGCTGTAGATGACGCAGATCGCGGTCAGCAACAACGGATTGGCCGCTCGCGTCTTTGGCAAGGCGACAAACCACCGCATGGTCAGCAAGTCCTGCAACACGTTGGGCAGCGGGTCCAGTTTTGCCTCAGCGACTCCGGCCCGTTCCAGCGCGCGGATTTGATCGGGTTCCAGTCCGTAAGGCCGGCTGGTGACGAGCAGCCGATTGTGCAGTCCGCGCTTCGACCAGTCCGCGGCGATCGCGTTCACACCCGCCAGCAACGCTTCACGCGGAGACCACGCTTCGGCACCGCTCCCTTCGGTCAGCGCCAATTCATCCACGCCGTCGAAGATCAACAGCAACGAACCGGCGGCCCAATGCGGCGCGACATCGCTCCAGCTCAATCCTTGTTGCGGCGACTTCTCCAGATAACCGCGAACGGCGATTTGCAGTTGCTCGGCCGTCAGCGACCGACGACCAGCCGCGGCCGGCAGCGATTCGCGAAAGTCACGCAGCGTCACCAAAACCGGCAACCGATCGCGCAACGGCTCGGGCAACGTCTCACGATATTCGTCGACATCCTCCACCTCGAACACCGGCCGCGCTCCCGCCACCGACAACCAGGCGACCCAGCGGCAAAACGTGCTCTTCCCCGATCCCGGATCGCCGGCAACATACAGCGACCGCTCTCCCAACACGTCAAGCAGCAATCGCGGCTTCGCAGCCTCGGCTCCCTCCTCGCCAGCCATCGTCAGCGGAGTTCGATCCGGTTTCTTGTGCTTGGCTTTGTCCTTCTTTTTGGACTTGTCTGCCCCCTTCGCGTGCAGCGATTCCCGCTGCGTCTCGTCGTCAAACCGGCTGCTGGTCAGCGGCGGCACATAGACCTGTTGCAAACCGATCGACTGCACTTCGTCCGACTCAAATCCCAACAGCGTGATGTCATCGCACTCGCGCGTCAGCCATTGCAGGTAGCCTGGCGGAATCACACGCGGCCCGGCCGTCAGATCCAAAACCTCCGCCGTCGGGTTGTTCATCCGCCGAGCCACCTCCGTCACCAAATCGACCAACGGCTGTCCGTGATCGGCGTACTCGATGACCGTGATCTTGTACTTCTCCCACAACTCCCGCGCTCGATCATCGCCATGCTTCAGCAGCGCGTAGCTGGGACGCAGTTGGCCGTCGAACATCTTCAGCACGCTGGCCAGCGCGTCCATGACATACTCGTCTTCCAAGCCGAAGCCGACGAACAGCAGAGGATGATTGGTCAACAAGTTTCGCAACTGCAATCGCGCGGCGGCGAGCGGATGTTTGTCGTCGGCGGCATGGCGATACAGCGGTTCGTACTGCTTTGGCGCGAGAATCAGGCTGTCGGGATCGTCGATGTGCCCATGCAAATGCCAGACGAACGGCCGAGGTTCTGGCTCCGACGTGGGGAACAAATCGGCGAGGTTCGCGCGCTGCGAATTCGTCGCGACCTTCGACGCGGAATTGGACCAAAACAACACACGGTCGTAATTCGTGGTCACGATCAACTTCGGCCGCAGCGACCATAACGCATTGGGCAACGCTAGGTCGGCATCAACGGGCAACTCTGGCGGAAAGGCTGCCTGCATCGTCTCGCGGAAATGCGCCAAGCCAAGTTCGTCCAGCGCGACGTCGGCGGCTTTGTTGAGCTGTTCCATTTCAACGAACAACTGCACGATCTTGGCGGACTTCGCTTTCTTTTCGTCGTCCAATCGTTTGGCCAGCTTGGCGAGCAATTCGTTCCAGGTCGGAGACACTCTCCGCTGCACGGCCAAGCTGACGCCCGAACCGATAAACGGCACGACTTGCCGCGAGTGGAGTTGTCGAATCAACGTGAGAGGAATCTCCGGCACTGCCGCCATGTGAGGTGTCGTCATCGTCCGGCCGACCTTGGAAAGTGTCGTGGTGGATCAAAGAGCCAGCGTGCTCAACCTATCGGACCCCTGCGAACGATGCCAGTTGCCGATGATCCGTCTTTCCTCGTGGGTCAGATTCCTCCACAGGATGCCTCACACTTCCGGCAACACCCACGGCTTCCGCCATTCGGTGCGGCCGCGGAGTGCGTTTGCTTCGGCATCGCCGACGAAGGTCTCGGTCGCGGTGTCGAGCGTCAGCTTGCGGCCGACTCGCGCGGAGATGTTGCCGGAGTGACACAGCACCGATGCCGGATGGCCGATCGTTTCCAGATCGCAGTACGGCTTCGCTCGTGACTTGATGCAGTCGATGAAGTTTTGAACGTGCGGGCCTTCGTGGCTGTCTCCCTCGCCTTTTGCGAGCACTTGGCCTCCCTTGTCGTAAGCCGCCCATCGCGTGTTGCCGAGCACGATGTAACCCTGATCGCCGAACAACGCCGAGCCTTCTGATTCGCTAAGATAGTTGTACGGTGCCCACACACGCATCTCGTAGGTCAGCAGCTTGGGATGCTTGCCGTCTTTGACATTGCCGGAACCGAACTCGTAGTTCACCTGCATTGTGTCCGGGAACTCTTGAGCGTCGTTGAAGTACCACTTGCCGCCGTTCGCGAAGATCGACGTCGGCAAGCCGAGCGGTTCGTCCTTCTGTACCTCACATGCTGCCGCCAGCACCGCGACCGCCATGTCCAAGCGATGCACACCATCGTTGCCGAGATCACCCGTGCCGTAGTCGTAGAGCCAACGCCAGCGGCCATGAAAACGATTGATGTTGAACGGCCGCTTCGGAGCGGGCCCCATCCACATCTCGTAATCGACTCCCTCTGGCGGAGTGCCGTCTGGCGGAAAGCCAATCGGTCCTTGCTTGGAACTCTCCCACGCTTTGGCCACGACACAGCGACCAAGCTTCCCGGTCTTCACGAATTCAATCGCCGACTGCATCCGCGTGGTCGAACGGTGCTGCGACCCCATTTGCACGACGCGTTTGTGCTTCCGCATTGCCGCAACCATCCGCATACCTTCGATGATGTTGTGGCTGTCCGGCTTCTCGACATACACGTCCTTGCCGTTCTGACACGCCAGGATCGTCGGGATCGCGTGCCAATGATCCGGCGTCCCGATGACGATCGCGTCGATCGACTTGTCGTCGATCAGCCTCCGAAAGTCTGACTCGCCGCGCGGCTTCTTCCCCTGCAACTTCTCGGCGGAATCCAGTCCTTTCGGCAACTTGTTTGAGTCAATGTCCGCGATCGCCACAATCTCCACGGACTTGTTCGACGCAAACGAGGCAATCAGCGACGCCGCTCGCCCAGCCGACCCCATGACCCCGACCCGCACCCGCTCACTGGCCTGAGCCTTCGCGACTTGATCCAAGTGTGACAACAACACACCCGAAGCCACGGCGACGGACGATTTCTGCAAAAACGAACGACGAGATTGCGAAGTCATGGCTGATCCTTTCACGACGAGGAAAGACGCCGACGCCAGTAACCAGGCTTTCGACTGAGATGCGTGACAGCGACGATGAGAATACGATCGGAGTAGCTCTTGAAAATCACTCCGTAGGGAAACTTGCGAACCAAACGCATTCGAGTTCCGTGGTCGTGGATAAACCCCGTTTCTGAATGCTCGACAATTTCGGCTTCGATCTGCTGAACCAAGCGGTGAAGCCTTTTGCCGAGTCCGGTTTGAAGAGATTCACAATAGCACGCTGCGTCAGCAAGTTCTTCGAGCGCGTCGGGGTGATATTCCACCGGAATCATGATCGCATCCGTCGGCGAACTTCGGCATGGACTTCAGCGGATGGAATGCTGGTGACTTTTCCGGATTCGTAATCTGTAAGTCGATTGCCAACCTCTGCCGACCAAGCCTCGGCGATTTCAGGTGAAGCAAAACAGTCAACGCTTTCCACAAGACGTTCGCCCAGAAACAACCGCTCATTGGGAGGCAACGTCAGCAGTTGTGTGGCCATTGATTCGAGTTCAGATTGAGTCATCGCGATTTGACCTCTGTAAGTTATTTCGCTGCCAGCGGGATTTCAGGGCTGGTCGGCTCTGGCTGGCGTTTTAGCAGTTCGCTGAGTTGGAACGAGAAGTATTTTTGCTCGGCGGCGGGCTTCTTGTCTTTCGTCGCGTTGGCGACCCAGAGCTTCGTGGATTTTGGCTCGAACAAGACGTTGTGCAGGTTGGACTTCATGGCGACGGGGCGCGACATCAACTCAATGGCGGACTCGGCGGTGAATTGGCCGTGGCCGGTTTGGGCACGCTCGACCAGTTTCTTGTAGCGGTCGCCAGCGGAGAGTAGGACGCAGTCCTTCACGGCGGTCGGCAGCAGCGGGTGTGACTCCCCTTGTTTGACGAGCGAGAATTCTTTGAAGGACGCCTCCATGCCGACCGCTTCGTTCGTTTTGCCGTCGGCGACGACGTAGAAGTATTGGCAGGTGCGGCGATTGTCTCGGAAGATGCTGATGGCGGTTTCCAGGTCTTTCCCCTTTTCGAGCACTTCCCGGACGAGAAACGCCATTGGCACTCCGGCCCAGAGGCCCAGTCCGCCGCCCCCCATTTCGCCGACGCTGACGTGTTCGGCGTTCATCCCCGTGACCGAGCCGATGAAGCCGGCGTAGGTGACGTTGACGAACGGGATGCCTCCGTCCGGTTCGGCAACGATCAGCACGGCATGCTCTTGCAGGTTCCAGTCGATGGCGTAGTCGAGCACTCGGCCGTGATACAGCGTGCCGTCTTTCGTGGCCGAATTCGCGATCGCGAAACCGCTGCAATGAAATAACTCTGGCAGGAAGTTGCCGGCCCGCGCGTCGGCGACCGTCATGCCGGAACCTTCGGCAAGTCCTTCCAATTCCTCGAAGTACTTCTTGGGGACATACGGCTCTTGGATGCCGACGATCATGTCGATCCCCTGCCGCGGCTTGAGTTTCAGCGGACCGACTTCAACCAGGGTCTTCTGCCCTTCCACTTCGAGGATGTTGTGCATGTTCGAGCGGACTTTGTCCCGAAGCAGAGCCCCGTGTTGGAAGCCCATCTCGCGCGGCGTGCCTTTCAGGTGTAGCACTGGGTAGCCATCAACCAGCTCCAACCATCCTTTCCCGCATCGGGCGATCGTCTGGGCTGGCAGGCGTTCCGTCAAAAGCAAACAGACCACGCTGAAGAACGCCACACGAAAAGCACGCAGGACTCGTGGAGATGGCATCGTGGACCCCTAACGAGAGAAAGTGGAAGAGCGGGAATCGGCTGAATGGGTCGCGAGATTATCGCGGTCCGGTGAGACCTTCCAGGTTGTTCTGGCGAATCTGTGACAGATGCAGTTCGGCTTCGCGGTCGGCAAAGCGGTTTCAGTTCGTTGACGGTGGAAAAGCAAGAGCCGTATCATCTTCGGCTCACGCGACGGGCGAAGTGCCGGTCGCTCGAGTTTCGACCGCCGGAAGTTCTTCTTGGCGGATTTGATCACTTCGGCAGCCTCCAACGGATGTTTGAAACCCTCGGCAAGCTGGTATCACGTACGTGGCCGCTATTGCTGGTCGCCTGGCTGGCCGTTTTAGTGGGCTTGAAGTGGGTGGCCCCTGCGTGGAAAGACGTCGCGGCCGATGGTGAGTTCGCGTTCCTGCCGAAAGATTCCCCCAGCCGCGTCGCCGAGGATTTATTCCGGAACGGTTGGGACGAGCCGCTGGCCAGCAATGTCGTGATCGTCGTAAGACGCACACCGGCAGGGCTTCTGGAAAGTGACAAAGCCTTTATCAACGATGTCTTACAGAAAGAGCTGGAAGCCATCGCCGACAAGGATCGCGAAGCGAGAATTCGACAGAAACAAGTATTACTGAAATCCAAATCGTCGCCCGAGATCTCCGAGGAATCCACCGCCAGCGAAGAGAAATACATCACCATTCGCACGCTGTCCGACAAGTCGGTCGGTCGCCTCCTGAACAGTGAAGACAAGCAGGCGTCGCTGGTTCTGATCGAGTTGCCGACCGAGTTTTTGGATGCTCGCAATAAGCCGCTGATCCAGGAGATCGAAAAACTCATCGGCAAAATCGATCGCCACGGAAAACGCCAGGCAGGGGAACTGCATTCCGAGGGTCGGCCGCCGACCGAGCGAATTCCGCCCGGATTGGATTTAGCCTTGAGCGGTTCCGCCACGGTCGGACGCGACATGATTCTGGCGGCGGAAGAAAGTTCGAGCCGAACCGAGCTCTGGACGGTCGGCCTGGTCTTGCTCTTGTTGGCTCTGATTTACCGCGCTCCTCTGATGGCGTTCATCCCCTTGATGACCGTGGCGGTCGCGACCGAGATCTCGCTGGCATTGCTGGCCTGTCTGGCCAAACAGGGGGTGCTCGACCTCTTCGCTGGGATTGAAGTCTACGTGAAGGTGCTCAGCTACGGGGCCGGCGTCGATTACTGCTTGTTCCTGATCGCTCGGTACAAGGAAGAATTGGATGAGGGGGCGACGCTGGACCAAGCCGTGGCGAACTCACTGGAAAAGGTCGGACACGCTCTCGTCGCCAGTGCCGGGACGGTGATTTGCGGCATCTTCATGATGTACTTTGCCCAATTTGGCAAGTTCAGCCAGGCGGGAATCGCGATCACAGTGGGCTTGGTCATCGTGCTGATGGCCGCGTTGACCTTCGCCCCCTCCTTAATGCGGCTGGCTCGGCAATGGGCCTTCTGGCCGCGGGTCGCCCACGCCAGTTTGTCGAGCACCGCCGGTTGGGTCTCGACCACGTCGCTGTGGTCTCGGCTCTTTGAACGCCAATGGGGACAGGTCGCCTGGAATCAGGTCAGCGGAATGGTGCGCCGTCGCCCTGGAGTGGTGCTGTTGGTGAGCGTCCTGCTGATGTCGCCGTTTGCCTGGGTTGGAGTCCAATTTCGCGGACATCTGAGCTACGGGTTGCTCAGCGAACTGCCCCGCGACACCGCAAGTGTCATGGGGGCGGAAGCGGTGGCGAAGCATTATCCCAAAGGGATCGCCGGGCCGATCACCGTGCTGATTCAGTCGGATCGCGAATCGTTTCTCAACGAGGACGACGAACTGCTCTCGGACAACGCAAATCAGCTCATCCAAACATTGGCCGGGCAGCTTCGTGACCAGCAGGATCGCCTGCAGCTTGCAGATGTGCGGACGGTATTGCATCCGTTTGGGGGCGGCTTATCGACGATCGCCAACGACGATGCCGCGAGCCGGCGAAATTCATCCGAAATCCAACTGGCGAGTGGTTCGAGTCCACTCGGCGGGATCAAAGCTCGGCATGCTCAAAAGCGAATGCAGCAGCACTACGTCAGCTCGCAGGGAGAATTGGCTGGCAAAGTCTTGCGCGTCGATTTGGTTCTGCAAGAGGATCCGTTTGCCCGCAACAGCATCGCCCAGTTTGAGTCGATCCGCCGCTCGATCGAGACTTCCGTTCCCGCCGGACTCAAAGTCTTCGCGCTGGGGCCGACCGCCAGCATCCGCGATCTCAAAATCGTGACCGATGGCGATCAGATTCGAATCAATTCTTTGGTGTTGGTGGGAGTTTTCCTGATCCTGATCGTTTTGCTCTCGCACACGTCGGTCGGAAAACTCATCGGGGCCATCGCGACACAGGGAGACACGTCCGCGGTTCTGCGTGAACTCGTGAGCCGCTTCTCCATCACGGTGTATCTGATCGTCAGCGTCTTCTTCAGCTACCTGGTGACGTTAGGAATCACCTTCGCTGTGTTCTGGGCGATGGATCCTTCTGGCTTTGGAGGTCTGGACTGGAAGGTGCCCATGTTCCTGTTCACGATCCTGATCGCGGTGGGCGAAGACTACAACATCTTCCTGATGACGCGCATCGACGAAGAGCAACAAATTCATGGCCCGACCAACGGCGTCATCTCCGCGTTGCAAAAGACCGGCAGCATCATTTCCAGTTGCGGCATCATCATGGCCGGCACGTTTTGTTCGCTGCTGGCGGGTTCGCTGGTTGGTCTGCACCAACTAGGGTTCGCCTTGGCGTTTGGCGTGCTCTTGGACACGTTTGTGGTTCGTCCCATCCTCGTGCCGGCGTTTCTGGTTCTGCTGCATGAAGGCCGCTTGACCAGTTGGAACCGTTTATTGGCTCGTGCCGAGGTCGCGTTGCCCGCGACCGCCGAGCCAACACCCTCGTTGGAAGTCAGAGGCAAATAATGCTGCCATCGTTCAGGTGTGCTGGGTTCTTGGTTCTCTTCGCCCTGACGGTGGTTAGCCAATCGGCGGTTGCTCAAGAGTCCGTGCCGGGCTGGCACTCCAATTTGGACGACGCTCGCAAAGTGGCCGAATCGACGGGCAAGCCGTTGTTCATCACGTTCCGCTGCGTCCGTTGACCGGAGTGCTGGCAGTGGGATGGGCAGGTTGCTCAGGAAGATCCCGAACTCCGTCAGGCTCGCGCTGATTTCGTTTGCGTGCGCGTGACCTCGATGAACCGTGTCGACATCGCGCGCTTCGAGTTCGACTACGACACCACTTGGGCGGCGTTTGTCACCGACTCGAAACTGCGGATCTACAGCCGCTTCGGAGGACGCGACGAGCACGAACCAGACGCGCGGCTGAGCAAAGCCTCGCTGCTGCAAACACTGCGTGAGTCGCTCGCCGCCCATAAGACGACGGTCGAGCGTACTGCCGCCGGCGCATCAACGGAGCTCAAAGACGAGGAGTCACTTTGGCATCCCGAACCGAAAACTTCTCAGACACCACTCGACATTCCGCTGCTGCGAAAGGGACATCAAGGCTGCGTCCACTGCCATCAAGTTCGCGAATACAGCTTGTTGCAGGCGTATCACGACGGCCGCTTCAGCCGCGAGTTGCTGTTCTCGTATCCGTTGCCGGAATCGCTCGGCATTGAGTTCGACCGCGCCCACGGACATCGCGTGGCTCGCGTGCAGGACGATTTGCCGGCGGCCGGGCACCTCAAACCGGGCGATGTGGTGACTCGCTGTGAGGATGTGCCGATCCGATCGGAATTCGATCTGCGCTGGGCACTGCAACGACTGCCGGCCACTCGCGACCGTGTGAAGCTGAGCGTCGGCGGGGCAGGGGGGCGCGAAGTGGAACTCGCGCTACCATCCAACTGGCGGCAATCAGAATTGAGCTGGCGAAAATCCTCACGCAGCGTCCCCGCCGATTGGGGCTTCCGCGGAGCCACGCTCGCCAAGTTTGAACGCCGCGAAGCCGGACTTCCGGAAACAGGATTGGCGATCATGATCCTGTCGGTCAAACCGCGCGGACTGACTCAATCGCTCGGCCTCCAAAAAGGAGACGTGATCACCGCACTCTCAGGCGACTCACGCGAACGAACGCTCGATCGACTGCGATCCGACATGCTGCGCCGCTTCGCTCCCGGCGACGAAATCCAACTGACCTTGCGCCGCGGTGGGGAAACCTTGGAGCTCAAGGGGAAGTTTCCCGCATGGTTCACCGAAGAGAACTCGGTCCCCTGAGCGAGCCGTCACCCCGCTTGCCTGAGAGCCTCAAGACTACGCCAAATCAGTTCGGGATCGCACGCCCGTGCGGATCGACGCCGGGGCGGTCGAGATCTTGATCCAGTTCGGCGAGCAAAGCGGGATCGAGGAAGTGTTCGACCTGCTCGGCGCTCTCGTGGAATCGGCCAGTGCCGAGCACGAAGTGTTTCGCCAAGAACGATTCCCACAGGCGATGCGAGCGGACCAAGGTTCGCGCGGCTTCTCTGCCAGCGTCCGTGAGTTGCACGTCCGAACCGGAACCAATCAACCACCGTCGGCGGAGCAGCACCCAAGTGGCGAGTCGCGTCAGCCACGATTGCGTCGTGAGGGAACGAAGCCAAGCCGCCCGCTCGGTCGCCAACGAAACATCAGCGGAGGCCGCAGCGGATTCCTCGAAGCGATACAGTCCGCCGAGCACGTCTTCGCTGGCGATTCGCAGCCTGAGCAGCAGTCGATGCCAGACTCGGCTGACGAGCCCGTACTTTGGTCCGAGCAACATCGCCGAAACAAACAGGAATCCGGCGGCGGCGGCCATCATGCCGGCCGTGCTTGCGTCATGCACGTCGGGGATGCCGACGCTCTCTGCGATCATCGTCGGCAGCGTCAGCGCCGAAACATGGCCGAGCACCGAACTCAGTGCGGCGATTAACAAGCTCAGCCCGATCATCCTCGGAAGTCGATCGGTCAGCAGATATGCCGTTGCCGGAGGAATGATGAGCATCGCGATCACCAAGATGCTGCCGACGCTCTCGAATGCGGCCACCAACGTCATCGCCGTCACGCCCATCAAGCCGTAATGCATCACATGCGCTGGGATGCCCTGCGTCGTCGCCAGCGCCGGGTCGAAGGCGCTCAGGCGAAGTTCTTTGAACAACATCACGGTGAGCAGCAAGTTGATGACCAGCACGACGCCAGTGACGAAGACGGCGCGCGGAATCCCGGAAGCACCAACCGTTTCCAACGGAGCCATTTCAATCGCACCGTACAACACGCAATCGGGGTCGATGTGAACGTCATCCGCGACCGCTCGAATCAGCAGCAACCCCAGCGCGAACAACGACGTAAACACGACTCCCAGCGCGGCACTGCTTTCCACGTTGCCGAACTTCTGCAATGACTCCGTCATCCAGGCGGATAACACGCCGACGATGGCGGCTCCCAAGCACATCGCCACATGCCGCACTGACAATTCCGTTGCCGGGCTGATGACGTTCGCCTCGACCAGCCAATGCGATACGAAGAACGCGGCAACAATTCCCAACAACGATGTGTGACTGATCGCATCCCCCATCAAGCTCTGTCGCCGCAGCAGGAGAAAGCACCCCGGCAGTGCGCACGCCATCGCGGCCAACGCCCCGATCAGGATGATCCAGGTGTCGAGCGAAGTCCAAGTTTGAAGGGGGGCGAAAAGGGACATTGGGCGTTTAGGTTTAATTGATCGCCGCACCCGCGATCGGGTGCGGACTGGGTGGAATCCCCTGAGGCAAATGACTGTCGAGCTGTCGCTCCAAATCCGCAAGTTGTTGCGGATCGAGCACATGCTCGATCCCATCCGCACCTCGATCCACGAGTCGCGGATCGAGGTCGGTTTGAGTGAGCAAGTAAATCTCCCAGAGACGATGGCGTCTCACAGCATCACGAGCTTCGGCTGCTCCGCGCAGAGTGAGTTGGTATCCACCCGTGGAATTCGTCTCCAATAAACGCTCGCGCACAGCGGACGAGACCAGCTTTTGAAAACGTCCGGAAGGCCATTGCCGCATCGCCAGCAATTCGAGGTCGTCGATCTCGTACTTGGTCAGCGACTCTTGCGTTGTTTCACGGGAGCCATGAATTGGCTCGAGGAGTTCGTAACATGCCCGCAGTAGATCACTGCGGCCAATGCGTTGCTCGAATTGATGCTGCAAGCTCCACTTCGGCCAGAGGCCCCTTTCCTTGCCGAAGACGAGGCTCACCACGAACAACCCCGCGCCGGACAGCACAATGACTGCTCCGGCGGCGAGCTTCGGAAACGCGGCACTGAGTACGACGCCTCCCGCACAACTCACCCCTCCGATCGCCGCGGCCAGCCACGACATCACCTTCAAGTCGTTGGTCCAAAACCGCGCAGCCGTTGGTGGGATCAACAGCAAAGCTACGACCAGCAACAGGCCAACGCTCTGCAAACCGATTAACGTGACAGTGACCGCCATCAACGTTAGCAGCCAATCGAGCAGCATCGTGCGATAGCCTCGCGCGGCGGCGAACTCTTCGTCGAAGCAGAGCAACGAAAACTCCTTGAACACGCCGCAACAAAGCATCGCGATGACTACCGACACGACTCCGATCAGCCAAACGTCGGAAGCGACCATCGACGCGGCCTTGCCGAAAATAAAGTTCGACAGCCCCGCCGCATTCCCTGTCTTGGTTCGCTGCACGACGGTGAACAGCGCCATGCCCAGACCAAAGAACAAACCCAGCACAATCGCCAACGCGGCGTCTTCTTTGATTCGCGTCCAGCGTCGAATCGCCAATGTCATTGCCATGCCGAGCAACCCGGAAGCGAACGCTCCGAAGAGCAAGACGCTCGTGGATCGACCGCTGCCCGGAGCCAACCGCTCCGCCAGCAGAAAGGCGACCGCGATTCCCGGCAGCGCCGCATGGCTCACCACGTCGGCAGCTAAGGCTCGCTTGCGCAGTACCAAGAATGTTCCAACCAGTCCACCGCTGATGCCCAGCATGGTTGTTCCACCCAACACCACTCGCGTGTTGTAGTCACGCAACGAAATCGCGCGAGCGAACAACTCCCACAGCGAATCGACGGCAAGTAGCGATGAGTCGCACATCAGCGGCTCCTTGGCTGAGCCATCTTCTCGCCGAGTTGATCGAGCAACGCCAACTTGCCGCCATAGGTCTTGCGCAAGTTGTCTGGCGTAAAGACGTCCGCTGTTGGGCCGGCCGCGATCAAACGCATGTTGAGCAGCACGACTTCATCAAAGTATTCGTGAACCGTCTGCAGATCGTGATGCACGGCGATCACCGTCTTTCCGGACTCGCGGAGCTGCCGCAGGATGTCCACGATCGCCCGTTCGGTGGCGGCATCGACTCCCGCAAACGGCTCGTCCATGAAATACAGGTTCGCGTTCTGGGCCAACGCGCGAGCCAGAAAGACTCGCTGCTGCTGCCCCCCCGAAAGCTGATTGATTTGTCGATTCGCGAAATCCACCATGCCGACGCGGTCCAACGCCTGCTTCGCCGCCTCGCGATACTTCCGAGAAACCGGCCTCAGCCAACCGATCTTGCGATACATCCCCATCGCCACGACATCGAGCGCGGATACTGGAAAGTCCCAATCGACGCTCGTCCTTTGTGGCACATAGCCGACGCGATGTCGCTGTTGCCCATACGGTTCTCCGAAGAACAGCACTTGGCCCGCCGCACGCGGCACCAGATCCAGCGCCGCTTTGATGAGCGTCGTTTTACCCGAGCCGTTCGGTCCGACAATCGCAATCAACTTCCCGCTGGGAGCTTGATAGTCGATGTTCCACAGCACCGGCCGCCGGTGATACGCGACCGTGACGTCTTCAATCAGAATGGGAGACGCAGATTCAACGGCATCAATTGCGACCATTCGAGTTGGCGGTTCTTGCATCGCCTCTTGATCGACGACTGGGGACTCGTTCATTTCTCGTCCTTCCCCACTCCGTCGGTCGTTGCGTCAGGCTCGATGCGCAGCCCGGCTTGTTCCGTCGATCGGAATCCTCCTTCGGGAACCTGTCCACCCAGCGCGCGAGCAATCGTCGTGGCGTTGTGGTCAATCATTCCAATATAGGTTCCCTCGTAGGTGCCGGCCGCCCCCATCGCATCGGAGAACAGTTCGCCGCCGACTTTGACTTTCCAGCCGCGCTTTCCGGCCCCTTCGATGACCGCGCGCAGACTCTGGTCTGAAACGCTGCTCTCCACAAAGATCGCTCCGATCTTCCGCTCGACCAGGAAATCGACCAGCGCGTTCACGTCAGCGACGCCCGCTTCAGACTCCGTCGAGATGCCTTGCACCGATTTGACCTCCATACCGTATGCGCGAGCGAAATAACCGAACGCATCATGCGCTGTCACCAGCACTCGCTGCTGTTCGGGAATCGACGCGATGCTGGTCCGGACGTAAGCGTCCAATTTGCTGAGCCGACTCTTGTAGAGATCCGCGCGAGCCACATAGGTCGCGGCGTGATCGGGATCAAAATCGCAAATCGACTTGGTCGCGAACTCCATGCACTGACTCCACAGCGTTACGTCCATCCAAACGTGCGGATCGAAATGCCCCTCAAACTCCGGCGGCTTGCGGAGCGTTGCCGGGGCGAGCGATTCCGCGACGGCGACAACCTTCTTGCCCTTCTGCCGAATCTTCTTCAGCGACTCTTCCATGCGTCCTTCGAGCATCAAGCCGCCATAAAAAATGATGTCCGTCTTCGCATCATCGAGTTGCTTCACATCCTCGCGAGTCGGCTTGTAGAGGTGCGGATCGACTCCCTCACTGAGCAATCCAATCACCTCACACTGTTCGCCGGCCACTTCCCGAACGATGTCCGTCACCATCCCGACGGTGGTGACAATCCGAGGTCGTCGACCTTCTTGAACGCCGTCTTTATTGATTGTTGAATTGCTGGAGGGCTCGTCAGAGCGGCCACAACCAGCAATAGTCAGCAGGCCGATCATTAGCCAGGACGGGAAGTTAAGAATTGCAGTTGGCATGGGATGAGTGGCCCAAAAAGACTTGTTGTGCGATAAAACTTTATATTTTGATAAATCAAAATACTGCGATGCAAAGATTTGGTCAACACTGATGACGAATGGAGGTCCGTTCGCTCGCCGATGGGAAAGGTGGCAAACTTGGTTGGAATTCCGGCAAAAGTGGCCCGGTCACTACACGATCAGAAAGTTCGATTCACGGAGTAACTCGTCGATTCTTTAGGCTGCGGAATCTTCCAGTTCGGCTTTGTAGATAGAAGCTCAAAACGGGATCGCTCCCTCGCCATCGGATTTGTGGCTGAGCGTCTGATACAGCTTCATCTGTTCTTTCACGAACGGCCCGGATTCCGTCTTCTCCGAGATGAAGCGAACCGAGCCGTCCCCAATCAGGAAGTGAGTGCCTCCGATGTGGCGGCTGGAGAAGCCGGCTTCGGACGTATTGATCTCGTGGCCGTGGCTGCAATCGGTGACTTGATCCGTTTCAAAATCGTTGCCACGGACTCCCATCCAGATCGCGGCTCCGCCGATGAAAGATCGCTCGCCTGCCAGGAACGTGTTCGAGGTTCCGTCGATGACATCGCGGAATCGGACAATGCTGTTGAGGTATGCCATGCCATCCGTCTTCAGCGGTGTCGGCAACTGCCCTGGCCAGAATTCCGCGAGACCGTTCTCAACGAAGCGCGGCGGAGCGACCGGGCCGAAGTTCATCGAATAGTTCAGCGTCCCGAACTGGCCGCGCTGAGCATTGATGCCGTCTGATGGATCCTCTGGGCAGCGATATGCTGGAATGTTAGTCTGAAACAATTCGAGCGGTTCCGCTCGTTGGTTTTGAAAATCCAGCCGTTGATGAAGCTGTGCCTGCTCCATGAACGGCAGGATGAAAACCGACCAGCCGAATCGAGTCTGCGGTCCCGGCTGTGGATGATGCTGAGTCCAACCTGGTGGGAGCCCATTGTACGTGTCGTGATAATTGTGAAACGCCAAGCCAAGCTGTTTCATGTTGTTCTTGCACTGAGCCTGCCTCCCCGCATCTCGCGAATGCTGCACCGCCGGCAGCAGCAACGCCGACACGACCGCGATCAGGCAGATCACAACGAGCAATTCAATCAACGTAAAGCCGCGTGCGTAACGTGGACTGGGCATCTGCGTGTCCTCGATAAGGCATCATTTCTATTTGCGTTCATCGTCCGCCCGCCGTTTTTGAACTCCAGAAGAGCTGGCGAAAAATAAAGGCGGCCGGTTTCGAGTAGTTCTCGAAAAGAGGGAACTTGCGATTTAGAACTCGGCAATTGTATTGCCATCAGCTCGATGGCTCAGTTTTTGGTAGGTCTTCATCTGTTGTTGTTCGCCGGGTCCGGATTCGATCTTCTCGGACAGGAAACGAACCACTCCGTCGCAGAACAAAAAATTCGCGCCACCAGCGTGGCGGCTGGAAAAGCATGCCTCTCCAGAATTGATCTCATGGCCGGGGCTGCAATCGGTGACTTGGTCGGTTTCAAATTCGTTGCCGCGAACTCCCATCCAAATCGCTGCACCGCTGGTTGCCGAACGCTCGCCCGCCAGCAGCGTGTTGGATGTCCCATCGCGAATGTCGCGGATCGCGACGCGGCTATTGAGAAACGCCAAACCGTTCGTCTCCGTGAGCGTAGGAGGCTGGCCTGGCCAAAACTCCGTGAGACCGTCGGCCATCCAACGAAGTGGCGCGACAGGGCCGAAGTTCATCGAGTAATTCATCGTTCCGAATTCACCGCGCTGCGAGTTGGTGTCCGGCGTCGGATCTTCCGGGCAGCGATAGACTGGCAGCCGCGTTTGAAACAGATTCAACGGCTCGGCTCGCTGAGTTCCAAAATTGAGCTGCTTGTAAAGGTGTGCTTGATCGGCATAGGGCGAAACAAAGATCGCCCAGCCGAAGCGAGTTTCCGGACCTGGCTGCGGGTGGTGCTGAGTCCATCCCGGCGGAAAAACTCGATGAGCATCATGATAGTTGTGCAGAGCCAGCCCGAATTGCTTCAGATGATTCTGACATTGAGCCTTTCGCGCTTCGTCCCGCGAATGCTGGATCGCCGGGAGGTATAACGCGCTCAACACGGCAATCAAGGCGATGACGACGAGCAACTCGATGAGCGTAAAGCCGCGTCGGTGAGTCATAAGCCAGTTCTCCTGAAAGCTGATTTGGCGAGCAGGGCGGCGTCAGCCCCGGACGTGTGATCCAGCGAACGAGGTCCGGGGGCTGGCGCCGCCCGGCTTACCTGCGGATTACGGAGCCAACCGCCACTGATCGCCGAAGCGTTCAAACGTAATCTTTTCATGTCCCGCCGCCGCGAACTGGCCGGCGGCCGGAAGTGGCTTCGTCAGATTCAAGGCAACCGCTCGACGAGCCGGCGTCGTGTTGTCGGGGAGTCGCCACGATCCCTCGACGAGTTGCAGTTTGAAGATTCGTTCCGGCGTCGTCACCGATTGAGTCTTGGTGATCTCGATGGTTGTTCCTGGCAGTCTAAACTCAGCCGTGTCTTTCGTTGCCGAAAGTGTCGGCGTCAGCTTTTGAATCGCCTTGACGTCGGTCGCCATTTGCTCGAGCAACTTCGGATTATCCTTCAATCGCTGCGTCAGCGCCGCTCGGCGCGAGTCGGCGTCTGGGTGACGTAGTTCGCCGGCTGGGAACATGTTCTTCACGAACTCATCCACATCTTTCTTTTCGAGCGTCTCTTCGGCCTTGCGAAGCACAGTCGCGAGATCGTTGCCGAAACCAACCAGCTTCACGTCCTTCACGGCAGGTTCTTTGAATTCCGGTGGTTTAGGAGTGTCTCCTTCTTCGGGAGTCAGAATGAACTCGGCCACTGATTGCGAGCGATCAAACTTGGGTGTTGCCTTGGCCGCTTTACGCAGTCGAGCCCGGATGCCATCCAGGATCTCCGGTTGCTGTTTGAGTCGATCAGCCGTCTGTTCGACCAAATTGGCCTGCCGCAATTGTCGGAGTTGTTCCGTCGGAAAGTAGTATTCGAGAAACCCGCGCGTGTCCCCGTCATCCAGCCGCTTGATCGCGTCCGCCAGTGCGGCACGGACTTGAGCCTCAGGCGTCTTCGCCGCTTCAGCCGGCTTCTGAGCATTCGCTCGGTCCGGCAGAAGCGCGAACAGGAGCAACGACGTGAAAACAGCGAACAACCAACCCCGTGCAAGGCGTGACATGAGGGAGTTCCTTTTTGCGGAAGCGAAGTGACGGGGGGTAGCTTGTTCAGGGTGACTCGGCTTGGCAAGCGAATGAAAGAGTGGGCTTGGCGTTCATCTCGCGAGAGCGTGCGGCTATACCTCGCTCTCTTAGGCGAGCGGGGCGGCGTCAGCCCCCGGTTTCGAGGCGAATGCACCGGTGGGCTGACGCCACTCCGCTCGCCTGGTTGATTGAGATGATTGATAAGTCGCGTCACGAAAGGATTGCTCATGCGTCGGACAATTTTGGGTCTTAGTTTGAGTTTAGCACTGGCCATCGCGTTCGTCTCTTTTTCACGAGCCGAAGTGGCTCCGGAAGTGAAGACGCGATTGACGGAGGATCTGAAATACCTCGCGTCGGATGAACTCGAAGGTCGCGGAGTCGGGACGAATGGTCTCAACATGGCGGCTGATTTCGTTTCGAAGGCGTTTCGCGAAGCGGGGCTCGACATCACCAAGGCCGGCGGCGATCCATATCAAGAATTCTCGATGACGACCGGAGCGAAGCTCGGTTCGCCGAACTCACTGAAACTGGTCGGGCCAGAGGGCAAGACGATTGAACTGGCGATCGACAAGGATTTTCAGGTCGGCTCGTTTGGGGCCAGCGGGACATTCAATGCGGAAATCGTCTTCGGCGGATACGCGATCGACTCGAAGGAGGACAAGTTTCAAGAGCTGGAAGGGATCGACGTCAAAGGGAAAGTCGTGATCGTGATTCGTAAGACGCCACGCCAGACGGACGCTCACGGCTCGTTCGCCGCCCAGCATGGCGGCACGTCGCGGTTCGCGGATTTGCGAGCAAAAGTCAGCAACGTCGCCGGCAAAGGGGCGGCCGCGATTCTGTTTGTGAATGATCCCTATTCCAGCCGCAAAGAAACGGACGCCGGCAAGCAGCGGATCAAAGATGTCGCCGAGCCGGTTGTTGATCTGGCGGCGGCGCTGCTCGCGGCTGATGCCGCCAACGAAGCGGCGGTGAAGGAAGCTCGCACGAAGTTGACCGAGGCGATCGACAAGGTGCGCAAGCAGCGCGAGGACGAGGCTAAGGCGAATCGCGATCAGCTCATGAAGTTCGGCTACGGCGGCTACAACCAAGGCCAGCAGTTGCCGATCTTTCACATCACGCAAGCGGTCGCGGACGAGCTGTTGAAAGCCTCGCTGAAGAAATCGCTGACGGATCTGGAAGCCGAGATCGAGAAAGACCTCAAACCACGCAGTGCCGTGTTGCCCGGATGGAAGGCGGAAGGTCAGGCGTCGGTCGAACTCGTGAAGGCCGAGGTCAAGAACGTCGTCGGCGTGATTGAAGGGGAGGGGCCGCTCGCCGATGAAACGGTCGTGGTCGGCGCGCACTACGACCATGTCGGCTTCGGCGGAGCGAATTCGCTCTCTCCGAATGTCAAAGAGGTTCACAACGGAGCGGACGACAATGGCTCCGGGACCGTCACGCTGATCGAGTTGGCTCGGCGATTTGGAGCTCGCAAAGAGAAGCTTAAACGACGGCTTGTGTTCATTGCTTTCACCGCCGAAGAGCTGGGACTGATCGGCTCCGACAAGTACTGCAAGGAGCCGATTTATCCGCTCGACAAGACGGTCGCGATGATCAATATGGATATGGTCGGACGGCTCAAGGAAAACAAGCTGATCATCTACGGCACCGGCACGTCGCCACACTGGAAGGCGGAACTGGAGAAGGTCAATGGCCCTCACAAATTCGAGATGATGCTCAAGCCGGAAGGCTTCGGCCCCAGCGATCAATCATCGTTCTACGCGAAGAAGATACCGGTGCTGCACTTCTTCACGGGGACGCATCCCGAATATCACCGGCCAGGCGACGATTGGAACCTCATCAACTACGACGGCATGGCCCGCATCGCCGACATGGTCGAGCAAGTGGTGCTCGACACCGTGCAGACGGAAGAAAAACCACAATACGTCGAAGTTAAAGGCCAAGCCAACCCGAACGCCGACACACGCGCCGGCAGCCGACCCTACTTCGGCTCGATCCCGGACTTCGGCAACGAGACTCCCGGCTATGCGCTCTCCGGCGTCGCCCCCGGCAGCCCGGCCGACCTTGGAGGACTTAAGGGAGGCGACGTGATCGTCGAATTCGCCAAGCAAAAAATCAGCGGCTTGGATGACTTCGACCTTGCCCTAAGAAAGTTCAAAGCGGGCGAAGAAGTCGAGATCATCGTGCTCCGGAAGGGCGAACGAGTGACGGTGAAGGTCAAGCTGGGGCAGCCGAAGTAGCCAAGCCACGCAGTGATTCGGGCTTGTTGAATTTCTCCGCCACTTGGGCTTGTCCCAGTGGTTCCCGCGCTTCTGCACTACATAAAACCCCGAAAAAGTTGGTAGTACAGAAGCGCGGGGACCACCGGGATGAACCCGGTGGCGGAGAAATTCAACAAGCCCATTCGGCTACGGTGTCAGCACGATTCGCTGATTGGCCGCAACATCTTTCTTTGTCAGCTTCCCTTTGCCGTGCGGGAATTCGATCTCCAGATCGACCCGCTCGGCCTTGCCGAGGCCAAAGTGAGCGATTGCTTCCTGGCCGGAGCAATAGCCGTAGCCGATGCTGATCTCTCGCGAGGCAATGCGCGACCCGGCGTTCGACTGGCCTGACGGATAGACATGAATCTTGGTGCCAATGCCCATGCGATTGACCCCGGCTTTGCCTTCGATGCTCACCTGCAACCAGTTGCCGCCGGGAGTCTCGTTGCGAAGCAGCAGCGAGCGCGATTCGATCCACCAGTTGGGCAAGAACATGTCGAGCTTGCCGTCATGGTCGAAGTCGCTGGTTGCGCAGGGGGCCATATAGATGATCTTTTTTACCTCCAGAATCTTCGTGAACAACTTGCCGGAACTGCGCTGCTTGCGATCCTCCTCATCGGGGAAGTCGTTGATCGCCCAAACCTCTTCTTTGAATCGAGGCAGGCCGTCGCTCACGCCAAGGTTTTTGTAGATCAACGGATGCGGCTGCCCGTCTTTGAATTTGACGATGCTCACAAGGATGTCCGGCCAGCCGTCGTTATCAAAATCTTGAAGCTCGACGTGCGGAGCCTTCATCAACAGCGGTCCCAGGCCGGCCGCTTCCGTGATGTCTTCAAAGGATGCCTCGCCATTTTTAACGCCGCGATTCAGATAGAGCCGAATCGGGATCGGCGTGATCCACGGTAGCTTGAAGTGATGGCCGATGACGATGTCGGGCAGGCCGTCCCGATTCACGTCCACGACGCACGCGCCGGCGGGAGTGTCCTCGCCTTTCGCGTTTGCCCATCGCAAGACGTCGGTGACGCCGGTCGCCTCGCGAAACTTTCCTTTTTGGTCGTTCAAGTACAGCCGATGCTCCCCCGCGCCGCTGGTGAGAAAAATGTCGGGCCAAGTGTCGCCGTTCATGTCGGCCGCCAGACAACATAAGCCGCCGAAGCCCAGCGGCAGTCCGACCTTCTCCGAAACATTCTCAAACCGATGCCCACCCAGATTGCGATACAGCACCGGGCCAACCTTCACCTTCGGCGAGTAGTATTGCTCGCACGTCAGCAGATCGAGCAGTCCGTCGCCGTCGTAATCGAGCGCCGAGACGCCGCGTCCTTCATAAAGGGGAGGGCAGGTGCCGCTCTCTTTTGAGATGTCCGTGAACCGCCCGCCACCGTCATTGCGGAAGAAATAATTCGGAACCTGAAAGAGCGGATCCCCTTTCTTTGAGCCGTGAGAGCAGACGGAGACATACAAGTCCAACCGCCCACTGTTGGTGAAGTCGGCGAACAACGCACCGCTCCCCATTCCGGTCGTCTGCAGATGCTCCTGCGAATCGAGCCGAAATTTTCCCTTCTCATTTTTCAGGAGCATCCCAGGCTTCGACCCGGCGTTGTGAAACGTCGCGATGAAGAGATCTGCCCAGCCATCACCATCGACATCGCCCCAAGCCGCGCCGTGACCGCGAATCGCTTCCGCGTGTGGAAAGATTCCAGATTGCTCGCCGACATCGCGGAACACAAACGGATCAGCGCCGAACACCGACACGGACATGCCGACAATCAACGCCGACAAAAGCATTCGCATAGCAGTTCTCCTCGTTTGTTTGTCCAGAACCCTTCGGGCGCGCGGGGCGGCGTCCGCCCCCCGGTGGTTCGCTACCCAACCGGGGGGCTGACGCCACCCCGCTCGCCTGTTTCAGTCAGCTACGGCATTCGTTCCGATTCGGGAATGTGGATCACAGTCAGAGCGCAACAGTCCCAGACTTTGCTGTTGCGGCTGACATTCCAGGTGAAGTAGAGCGTGCTGCCGTCCGCGGAAAGCGCCGAGCTATACGTTCCCTTGAGCGTGCAACCGTATTTGTCCTCGTACAACGGATTCAGGAAGGCGATCACCTTGCGGCGTTTCGTGCGGACGTCGAACTGCACGATCGGAGTTCCATCGAGTTCGCTGCCACCATGTGCTCCGGGGGTGTAATAGAGGTAGCGGCCTGTCGGGTCGGCATCCAATGAGGCGACCATTCGCGGAGTCTCGCCGATGCAAGCAGGACTGAGTTCCTGGATCTCCTCCGTCTTTGTGTTCAAGGACCAGAGCGATTCGGTTCGCGTCGCTTTGTTGATCGACGCGGAGTAGACGAAGCCTTGCGGGGTCTCGTTGGTCGAGGCTCCCTCGAACGCGGTGGGGCCGGCGATCTTGCTGGGCGGTGCTGCTTGCTTCGGGTCGAAGCGAACGAGCGCGGCTTCGTCGCCGAGTCCCTGCACGAAATACGTCCGGCCGGTTGACTGGGCGAGGATCGGCCACGGCCAACAATCTCGCTTGGGGCCGGAGTACATCAACTTCTGTGACTTCAGATCGTAAGCGAAGAATAGTTCATCGTTCGGCCCTCGGTTCTTGCCGATCGGACTGAGACTGCCTGCTCTGGTCCCTCCGTAGAAGATCATCCGCTGCGGATCGAGCACGCTGGTTTGGATTCCGTGCTTCGGGACCGCGCCGCGAACAACGATCTCCGCCTTTCCCGTTTGTGGGTGCAGACGAATGATCCAATCCCCTTGGTAATGGAATTCGTCGGTGGCTCCGTTCCCACCGCGATACGTCGCGAAATACAGCCAGCCGTCGCTGCCGAGATCAATCCGGCTGTGAATCTTGCCTGGCGTGTAATGACCCTCCGGCAGATTGAGCAGCTTCTTCAAATCCACGAGCTGCCGCAGCGTCTTCGTTTGCGGGTCGTACTCAAACACGAATGCGTTACCGCTGCGATCGGTCGAGCGTTTCTCTCCCAGAGAATGATGATCGCCGATCGAGGCGTAGTATTTTCCGTTGACGACCAAACTGTCTCCCCAATTGGACCACGGATTTCCGAGATAGTCCTGTCCGGGATAGAACAAGAAATCAACGGTTGGTGCAGCGGTCGCCACGGAAACTCCGGGCTGAAGTTTCCAACGCGATTTCAGAAACTCATCCGACTTATCGGTGACGACGCGTTGGCCGTCCGGCAGCGTCGGAGGAAAGACGAGTTCCGCGTCCGCTGTTTTCTTCTGTGCTTGAGCCGACGACAGGCCAGCCAATAAACAGACAACAACAAGCCCACCTCGCATCCAGCACACAGAACTTCGCATCACCCGTTTCCTCGTTTTTGACCGGCTGTAGGCTGTGGGCCGAAAGCTGATGGCTGTTATCACACTTTGTCCTGAACCATTTTTGGCGAGCGGGGCGGCGTCAGCCCCCCGGTTCTTCGGTCAGGCTACCGACATACCACCGGGGGGCTGACGCTACCCCGCTCGCCTGGTTCAGGTCATCACGGTCTTCGTTCCGACTCCGGAATGTGAATCACCGTCAAAGCGCAACAATCCCAACCTTTGCCGCCTCGTGTCGCGTTCCAGTTGACGTACAGCTTGCTCCCATCGGGATCGACGGCCGAGCTGAATGTGCCGACCAGCGTGATGCCGTACTTCTCTTGGTAGAACGGATGCAGGAAGGCGATCACCTTTCGAGTCTTAGTCTTCACATCGAATTGCACGACCGCACTGCCGTCTCGCTCGCTGCCGCCGTGAGCTCCGGGGATGTAGTAGAGATATCGCCCCGTCGGATCGGCATCGATCGTCGTGATGTAGTTCATCGAGCCGACCTGCGCGGGGCCAAGCTCGGTGGCTTTCTCGGTCTTCGTGTCGAACGCGAACAGCAACGACTCACCTGTGCGGCCCCCCTTCGAGACTGTGTAGACGATGCCCTGTGGCGTCTCTTGAGTGGCTGCTCTCATGCCGATTTCCGTGTCGATCGGCATCGGCGGGCTGGGCTGGTCGGGATCGAAACGGACCAACCGACCGACTCCGTCTTCCTTGCCGGGCGTGTAATAAATTTTCCCCGTGGACTTGGCGAAGATCATGTATCGAGCCGGCCCGTCCGGCCCATCGAAGATCACTTTCTTCTTGTTGACGTCGAAAGCGAAGAACCGCACCGCACTACCGTCCGATTTCTCTCCGGCCGCAGTGCCGCCATAGAAGAGTTTCCGCTTCGGATCGAGCACGCTGTTGGGGATGCAATGCTTCGGCACAGGCCCGCAGGCGAGCACTTCGGTTTTGCCAGACTCCGGATGGACGCGGATGATCCAGTCCCCTTGATAGTGGAACTTGTCGACCGTCACCGTCGTCGAACCGCGATGCGTCGAGAAATACAGCCAGCCTTCGTCGTCCATGTCCAGTCGCCCGTGAATCTTCGCCGGCACATAGTGCCCTTCGGGCATGTTGAGAATCTTGCGAACGTCAGCCAATTCGCGAAACGATTTCTGCTGCGGGTCGTATTCAAACACGAAGGCGTTGCCGATCAGGTTCGGATCCCCCTTCGACGACAACTGCGAGTAATGATCGCCGATCGAAGCGTAATACTTGCCGTTGATCGCCAGGCTGTCCCCCCAATTCGACCACGGCTTCCCCTCGTAGTCCTGCCGAGGGAAGTAGAGGACATCGACCGTCGGCGGCGTCTTGGCAATCGCGATCTCCTTGCCAATCGTCTCGCTCGGCTTGAGAAACGCCTCGCTCTTGTCCGTGACGACTCGTTCGCCATTGGGCAACGTCGGCGGGAACTTGAGTGGCGGCGGAGATTCCTTCTTCGCGGCCGGTTTCTTCGCCGCCGTCTTTTGAGCGTGCGAGGTGGAAGTCTCCACGCAGAAAATCGTCAACGCACACCCCAGAACCCACCATCGCTGAACCATGACGCGTGCTCCTAAGTTCGACAGAAAGCGAAGAAGTGGTCCCAAAGTCCCGATCGGACGTAGCCGCGTTCAGTAGAACGCGGGATATCTCGGCATTCATCCACACTCTGGCGAATGAGGCTAAAGTTTTGAAGCCTCGTCAAAGGCAGTCATTCCATGTTTCGATCGAATCGTTTGCACGCTGCTCTGAAGTAATTGTGACTCATAACCGAGCGAGTAGCGTTGATGGATCGAGAAGGCGAGAATGTACGCGTCACCGGCGGCGCGATGACCACAGATGAGTAATGGTAGAATCGGCGGACTACGATGGAAGACGGTTACGTTCTGCATACTGATCCAGCCTGGCTCGGATATCCGCAATCCATCACAGAGGGGGACGTATTGCATTCATGCGGGGGCCGCATGGGGCATTGGCGAGATTCCGTGGCGGTGAACTACTCGTTTTCATGATCGCCGGAGTGAATCCTCACGAAATCGCTGGAGTAGCAACATTTGTCCGCAACCACGTAACGACGTTGGGCGATGCTTGGGGCGAATATGGCGACTTACTTGGTGCTGGTTCGTTCGAGGATTTTCTAGCAATCACTCCAATCGAGAATCCCAATTCGAATAGTTCAACCGCAGTACTGGAAGCGGAACACTTCCGCGTGATTGATCCCAGTATTCGCGTTGTTGACTCAGGCATCACGGACAAGTTTGGCGCGACGCGAGGCTGGTATCTCGAGGCCGAGGAAACAGATCGTCTGCTTGATCGGCTGGGGGAAGCGTACCCCGAACCAGAGGACGCTGGCTTTGGGGAAGGCGATCGGGTTCTGAGGCGTCACTGCCGACTTGAACGCAACAGCACCGTAGTTGAATTGGCGAAACGCCGTTGGTTGGAGCGCGATCCGGAATTGGCCTGCGAGGTCTGCGGCTTCAGCTTCGTCCGGCGATATGGTCCCATTGGGGTTGGCTTTATCGAAGCCCACCATCGGACAGCTCTCAAGGAATTGGAACAAGGGGCAATTCGATTCACGCGAGAGGCAGACCTAGCGCCTGTTTGTGGGAATTGTCATCGAATGTTGCACACGGACGGAGGTCGTGCGATAGGAGAGCTAACGGCCCTCCTTCGTTAGCAAGCAGCTGACGTGCAAGGTGGCCGTGCTCAGGGACCAACCGGGCACTTCAACTCCCCGCCTCGAATACAACATTTGACCTCGTCCGATCTCAGACAAAAGCGCCTCGAACAAGTTCAACTACGGACGACGCACTCGCGCGACGAAGTAGGGTTGGCCGTCGAGGTTGGACGGAAAGCGGCGGCCACCGTCGCTCGTCAGCACTTCGACGAAGTACTGAAAGTCGTCACGCGACAGGATGTCTTTGCTCGACACGGTGCCTTGAAACGATCCGTCCGCCGAGTTCCGTAGGTTGGGACTCCGTCCCGACTTTGCGGTTCGTTTCGGAGCGGTCGGGACGGAGTCCCAACCTACGTTGGACGCGGTGCAAATTCGTCGAGCCACGCGGCGGCAGCGTAGTGGAATTCGCCCGGTGGGACGTGGGCTTCCGTGGGATTACGGGCGATGTATTGGCGGAACCAAGACAGCTCTTCAACGTCGCGCACGATGCGGTCATAGGATTCCTGCTGCCAGAACCGATCTCGCTCGTATTGCGGGCAGTCCATCGTGATCGCATCGAGGTGTTCGATCAGCCAGACGCCAATGCGGCGTGAAGTCCACTTCTTGATGGAACCCA
>SXKJ01000421.1 GCA_005778115.1 Planctomyces sp.
CACCGTACATGTCGAGCGTCGCCTGAGTCTCGCCCGAAAGGTCCATCAACTCCGGCACGGACGACTGCATCTTGAAGGCCAATTCAAAAGCCGCGACCCGCGCAGTAATCACAGGGTCTGGCGAGCCGGCGGGCGTTAGCCCCCGGACGATTTTCGAATTGACAACATCGTTTGCCACACGCGACACGTCCGGGGGCTGACGCCCGCCGGCTCGCCTATCGAACGCACCAGCCCGATGCTCATCCAACTTCCGAATCGCATCGACTAACCGCCGCTGCTGAGCCATCGAAACTCCCGCCGGGTTGCCGACGTAATGTACCGGGTCGCCGGCGGACTCGAACGGCACTCCCTGAAACTGGCTGGGCAGAAATCCCGCCGCCCACATGCGCGACGAGATCGGTTGGGGGTTGCGACCTCCCTCGCTGGTGAGCACCACGAAGCCGGGCAGATCCTCCGCCTCGCTGCCGAGTCCGTAGTTGATCCACGAGCCCATTGACGGCCGGCCGTTGATCGCCGTGCCGGTGTTCATGAACGTGTGAGCCGGATCGTGATTGATCTGCTCGGTGACCATCGAGCGGAGGATGCAGATGTCGTCCGCCATCTTGCCGTGCCACGGCAGAAAATCGCTGATGACCTGCCCGCTCTCGCCATGCTTGCGGAATCCGATCAGCGGTCCCTGACACGTCAGCTTCTGCCCCTGCAACTGAGCAATCGGCTGCCCCTTCGTAAACGACTCCGGCATCGCCTGCCCGTGCATCTTCGCCAGGATCGGTTTTTCATCAAACGTCTCCAAATGCGAAGGACCACCAGACATGTAGAGATAGATGACTCGCTTCACCCGCGCCCGATGATGCGGCAACGGCCGCTGCTCTTCCGACGAGCGCGCCGCCCGCCCCTCGCGAGCCATCAGCGCTGACAACGCCGCCGAACCAAGACTGACTCCGGCCGAGTTGAGAAATGTGCGACGCTGGATTTGATTTGCGAAATTGCTTGGATTGAGCATGGCTAGTTCCTCGTCGTCGTCTCGTACAGATTCAACAACGCTCTCGCGACGGTCGTCCAGGCGGCGAGCTCGCTGGCAGGAGAATTGCTAGCAGGCGGAGTCAGGCCGATCGCGAGCAACTTTTGAGCGGACGATGCGTCTCGCGAGTAGTCGCTGCGAGCATCGGCCAACAAACTCAGCAGCACCGATTGCTCGGCGTCGTCGGGAGGTCGCGATGTGGCAAGTCGGAACGCAAAGGCGATGCGAGACTCGTCGCTGCCGCCGCCATCTTTCAGGATGCGAGCAGCAAAAGCTTTGGCCGCTTCGACGAATGTGGGGTCGTTGAGCAATGCCAGCGCGGCGAGCGGCGTGTTCGAGCGGGGACGCGCGGCGGTGCATTCCTCGCGGCGAGGAGCGTCGAACGCCTTGAACATCGGATGCAGGTATTGCCGCTGCCAATGCACATACACGCCGCGACGCCATTGCTTCGTGTCTTTGTCGGCCGCGTAATCTCGCTTCGGAAAGTTGAGGTACTTGTAGTACCCCGCCGGTTGATACGGCCGCACGCTCGGCCCGGCGACTTCGCTGACCAGCAGGCCACTGATCGCCAGCGCGTTATCGCGGATGAATTCGGCGGGGAGACGGAAACGCGATTGACCGAAATGTAGGTCAGGCTTTCCAGCCTGACCCGGTCGTGCCAAAATGCTCTCATTTGTCGACGCGATTTGCCCCATTGGGTCAGGCTGGAAAGCCTGACCTACGGAGGACTGCCGATACGCCCGGCTCATCGCGATCAGCTTCAAGACGCGCTTCACGTTCCAGCCGCTGTCGACGAACTCGTGGGCGAGCCGATCGAGCAGCTCCGGTTGATCGGGCGGTTGGCTTTGAGCGCCGAAGTCTTCCAGCGAGCGACACAAGCCCTCGCCAAACATCAGCATCCAAAAGCGGTTGACCATGACTCGCGCGGTCAGCAAACCGACGCCGCTCTTGGAATCTGTCAGCCAATGAGCGAGATCCAACCGAGTCGCTCTTCGGTCGCCGGTATCAAGCTGGCCAAGAAACTCCGGCACTGCGGGAGTCACGATCGGGCCGCTGTCATCGAGCCAGTTGCCGCGTGGCAGAATCCGCATCTCACGCGGTTCGATCGCGGCCGAAATCATCGTCAGCCGACCAGACTTCTCGAACTTGGTTCGTTCTTCGGCAGTCAGCTTCTCGGCGCGAGCACGTTCACGCTTTGTGAGGACTCGTAACTCAGGAGCACGCACGGTCGGCGACGCATCGCTTCCCTTCTTGAGATGGGCCGCTTCATCCAGGTCCGCGAAGAACGCGGCCAGCGAATAAAAATCCTTCGCCGTGTACGGGTCGAACTTGTGGTTGTGACACTGTGCACAGCCGACTGTCCCGCCAAGCCACACGCCCGACAGATTGCGGACTCGATCCGCGGCATACATCGCCAAGTATTCTTTGGCTTGCACGCCCCCTTCGTGAGACGTTTGCAGCAAGCGGTTGTAGCCGGAGGCGATTAGGTCGTCGGTTCGTCCGTAGGTTGGGATTCCATCCCGACCTTCTGGTCGGGCCAAAACGGTCGGGATGGAATCCCAACCTACGAGGTCGCCCGCCAACTGCGCCTGCGTGAACCGGTCGAACGGCATGTTGTCGATGAAAGCGTCGATGACCCAATCGCGATACGGCGAGATGTGATGCTCCTGATCGCCGTGATAGCCGACCGTGTCGGCATAACGCACGAGGTCCAGCCACCACACGGCCATTCGCTCGCCAAAGGCGTCGCTGGCAAGGAACTGGTCCACCCATCGTTCCCAAGCCGCATCATCGTGGCCGATGCTGCTAGCATCGGCTCGGACGCTGGCAGCGTCCGCTACGCTCAGTTCATCCAACGTCGGCGGCAAGCCGCGCAGATCAAAACTCAGTCGTCGAACCAGAGTGATCCGATCGGCGTCCGGCGCGGGCTTGAGTTGCTCATGCTCCAGCCGAGCCAGCACGAAGCGGTCGATCCAGTTGGTGGGCCATGACTCGTCGGCGACACGCGGCGGTTCATGCTTGATCGGCGCGACGTAGGCCCAGTGAGTCTGCCACTTCGCACCTTGCTCGATCCAGCGCCGCAGAGTCGCGACTTCCGCAGCCGACAACGTCTTGCCGGACTTCTTCGGTGGCATCTGTTCGTCGGGATCAGTGGTCATGATCCGACGCAGCAATTCGCTCGGCTTTGTTTCTGCTCGCAGAGGCTGATCGAGTCGCAACTCGGCTTCGCGATGTTTGTCATCCGGGCCGTGACAGAAGAAGCACTTGTCCGACAGGATCGGCCGCACGTCCCGATTGAAGTCGATCGGTGGATCAGCACGAACCGGCATTGCGACGAAGACGATCATTCCCACCAATGGCCAATTTGGTCGCGACATCGCAGTGCCCTTTTCGTCCGGCTGATAGCAGTCGGACAGGAATTGCATTACTTGGCCTTCGGCTTCAAGTGTTTGTCGAAGAACGCGAGAACCAACGGTCGGAGATCCTGTTGCTTGGGTTGCAGGTCAAACGTGTGCGGAGCATCCGGGACGAGGACGAGTTCGTGCTCGACGCCGGCCTTCTTCAGCGCGGCGGCGAGGATCTCGGATTGCTCGACGGGGACCGTCTTGTCGGCGGTGCCGTGCAGGATCAGAAACGGTGGGTCTTTCGCGTCGGCATGAGTGATCGGCGACGCGAGCTTATAGAGATCTGGAGCTTCGTCGCGCGTCTTGCCGAGCATCGCCTTCGCGCTCTTGCTGTCGCGGACCTCGCCGGCTCCGTACATCGGGACGGCACATTGCACAGCACAAGAGAACTCGCCCCACGGATCCTTCGGGTCGAGTCCATCGGCAGGTCCGGTCATGGCCAACAACGATGTCAGATGCCCTCCGGCCGAACCGCCGATGACGCCGATGTGATCGGGATCGATTTGCAACCGCGCGGCGTTTTTTCGCAGCCAGCGCACCGCCGTCTTGCAGTCGTGGATATTCGTCGGCCATGACGAAGCGGTATCGGTCGCCAGCAAGTAGTCGATGCTCATGCCGACGTAGCCGTTAAGCGCCAGCGTCGTGCCGATGTTCAACTCGCGGCCGGCATCACGCTTGCCGCCAGTCCAGCCGCCACCATGAATGATCACGACCGCCGGCGAGCGAACATCAGCGGCTCGATTCAACGGAACGTAGAGGTCCGCTTTTTCATCACGGCCGTCAGCGAGGTATCGGACGCCACGCTCGATCAAGACCTTGTCGGCGAGGGTTGTCTTCAATCTCTCGTCTGCCTCGGCAAGTGACTTCGCCGCTTCGTCTGCTCCGATGTCACGCACAAAGATACTTCTCCAGCGAATCTCGCCGCCGTGAGTTTGCAGATGAATCGGGCCTTTCGCTGGCAACGGTTTGTCGCGAGCCGCGTAGTTCTGCATCACCGCATCATCGACAACCAGTTTTTCGTTGAGCCACACCCACGTCCGCGCTCCGATTTGGCGGATGCGGAACGAATTCCATTGGCCGAACGGCTTGTCGGCGACGACTAACGGATCGCGGCCAGGCGTTCGCGGCAGGTTGTTGAACAAGCCACCGGAGCCTCGATTCGGATTGCGATCAGGTGCGGTGTGCAAGCTCGCCTGGTTGTTGTCCCAAATCTGCACCTGCGGCAGGCCACGCAGATAAACGCCGCTGTCCGCCTTCGCGACAGTCTTGTATTCGATGAGGAACTCGATATCGCCGAACTCCGCATCCGTCGTGGCGTATGGTCCGTAGCCGTCGTTGACCAGTTCGCCGTTTTCGACGCGCCAGTTCGTCGGGAACTCGTCACGCATTTTCTTCAGAGCGGCGTCAAATTGCTCCACCGTGAGCTTGTTCTTGTCCACCGAGTGCGGATTCAAACCGTACCAGCCGGCAAGATCTTTGCCGTTGAAGAGCGATCGGAAACCGGCGGGAGGAGTCGGCTCTGCGGCTTGCGAAGTCGTTGACGAAATCACAATCGTCGCCAGAACGATGAGCAGCGAGCAAACTAGTTGTTTCATCATTGATCTCCCATGACCGAATGTAGGATGGCCGCCCTCGGCCGTCCTGCGGTTCATTCTCGGGCACGGACGGCCAAGGGCGGCCATCTTACGTCACTGGTTTTCGATTGGCTCCCGGAACCCAGAGTACGTTGTTGGCTCCGTGGTTGTTGCAGACCTGTGCGAGCACGAACAGCAGGTCCGACAGTCGGTTCAAATAGATCGCGACGTTCGAGTTGATCATTTCCTTCTCCGCCAGTGCGAGCACTCCGATCTCAACACGCCGGCAAACCGTTCTTGCGACATGCAGGTGAGCGGCGGCGGGTGAGCCTCCCGGCAGGATGAAACTCGTCAGCGGCTGCAGCTTCTCGTTGTGGCCATCGATCCAATGCTCAAGTTGTTCGACCTGAGCGGCGGTGACTCGCAGCGGTTCGTAGCCGAGCGGCTTGTCGGACTCCGGCATGCAAAGGTCGCCACCGAGATCGAACAAGTCGTTTTGAATGAGCGTCAGTTGCCGTCGCACGTCGTCGGGCAACTCGGTGGTCAGCGCGACGCCGATCACCGAGTTCAATTCATCGGTCCCGCCATAGGCCGCGATCCGGACGTGCGTCTTGGGGACACGAGTCCCGTCGCCGAGACCGGTTTGGCCTCCGTCGCCTGATTTCGTGTAGATACGGTT
The DNA here is from genome assembly GCA_005778115.1 of Planctomyces sp. GTDB lineage: Bacteria > Planctomycetota > Planctomycetia > Planctomycetales > Planctomycetaceae > SXKJ01. The sequence goes on from SXKJ01000421.1 coordinate 5,680, forward strand.
GAGGTAGACCATGATGGGGAGACAAGGAGACAAGGAGACAAGGAGACGGGAATTGTTCTCCCAGTCTCCTTGTCTCCCGCTCTCCCGGTCATTTCCTTTCGACGATCCAAACGTTGCGGAAATGAACCGGGTTGCCGTGGTCTTGGAAGTACAGCGCACCGGGCTTCTCTTCGTTCTGTCCGCCACCGGGAGTGGCCTTCAGCTTGAGCTTGTCGTGGATTACGAAGCCGTTGTGCTTGATCGTGGTGACGGCGTCTTCGGTTTTCTTCCCCTCGGCATCGAAGCGAGCACAACGGAATTCGACGTCGTAGGATTGCCAGCTCAGCGGCGGGAAGCACATGTTGACCGCCGGTTTTGCGACGGTGTAGATGCCACCGCATTCGTTGTTCTCGCCGGAGAGGCCGAACGAGTCGAGGATCTGGCATTCGTACTGATCGACGAGATACATGCCGCTGTTGCCGCGACCCTGACCGCGAGCCTTGGGCATGAACGGCGTGCGGAATTCGAGGTGCAGCGTGAAGTCCTGGAACTTCTGCTTGGTCCGCGTACCGACTCCCAGCAGGTTGCTCTCCTGAATCTTGCCGTTCTGCCAGGCGTCCACGTTGGTGCCATCGAAGAGCACAATCGCCCCTTCGGGTGGCTTGGCTCCGAGCGTCTCGGATTTCCGTTCGACCTTTTTCCCCTCGTACTTCACATCCTCTTCGGCGGTGCCGCTGAGCACTCCGTCTTTGATCGTCCCTTTGAAGTTCGTGCCGGTCAGTTCGACGACACCGTCCTTCGTCTCACCATTGAGCATCACCTTCGTCTTGCCGTCCCAAGCCGCGTCTTTGGGACCGCCGGGCAAACCCTTTTGAAGCAGCACCACATCGAACTTGCCTTCGCCCAGTGCGATGACATGCGCACCGAATTTCGTCTTTTGGCCGATGGTCCCTTCGTACTCTCCTTGGATTTTGAAGTCCGGACCGGCTTGTTCGGGATCAATGAACGCTTCGCCCGGCGCGGCGAACGCCGAAACGCCGAAGGCAATAATCGCTGACGCCACAATCGCTGTTAGTCTTCGCATCGCTGAAATCTCCTGCTTGAAGAAGTATTGTCGCCGAATGGTCACGGCTCGGTTGCAGATTAGCCAATCGTGGCGGACACGTCTCGTCCGCCGAGACTGCGGTCGCGCGATCAGCCACCTGACGGAGAGCGACCGTTGACCGATGCCGAAGGGCTTTCGACACTCCTCGCCCCGCGCGGGAACCACCGACATCAGGTCGGTGGCAGGCTAATTCAACAGGCCCGTCAGGGAGTGGCCAGTCACGATCAATCAAACCGCTCCCTGATGGTCGCGGTCTGGTTTGCCAACGAAAGGCATCCACGATGCTCCTGCAAGAACTCACGTGGCCCGAAGTCGGAAAACTGTCGCGTGATCTACCGGTCATCATTCCCGTCGCGGCGCTCGAACAGCACGGTCATCATCTGCCCGTCTTCACAGACAGCATGTTGCTGGGTGAGGTCGTGCGGCGCGTCGGCGAAACCATGCAGGACCGAGTCCTCATCGCGCCAGTCATGTGGCTGGGGAACTCGCATCATCATATGGATTTCCAAGGGACGATGTCGGCCAGCCCGCGCGTGTATCTCGATCTGCTGAACGATCTGGCCGAGAACCTGCTGACGCACGGATTCCGTCGGATCCTGTTTCTCAACGGACACGGCGGCAACATCACGCCCGGCAAGCAAGCGGTCTTCGAGTTGCGGCAGCGTCATCGCGAGCGTCACGACTTGCTGCTGTTGTTCTCCAGCTATTGGGATGGCCCGGCACCCAATCCCGGTCGATCGGACTTGGTGCAAACTCAGGTGGGACACGCCTGCGAGTTTGAAACCTCGATGGTCCTGCGGCTCGCACCGCATTTGGTGAAGCCACACACACAGATTGAGAAGGTCGATTCCGGTTTCGCGTTCGAGCCCGCCTATCGCGGCTGGACGACGAAGGACCGCACGGTTCCCGGCCATATCGGCGACCCGCGTCACGCCTCGGCCGATAAGGGGGAGTACCTATTCCAGACCTACACAGCCAGCGTGGTGAAGCTGCTCGAACAAGTCATCGCCTGGGACGGTCACAGTTGGGAGATGGCGTAGCCATTTCGTAGCCTGGCTCTCTGAGTCGGAACCGCCGTGGAAAGAGTCCCGACTCGGAGAGTCAGGCTACGTTTTGAAACGGCCGCAGGAACCAACCGATGGAGATGGTTGATGTCACCGTGTTCTACCTGGAGATGCTCAGTCCGTCGCGCCGAGCAATCCCAGCTCCGCGCGAAGCGCTGTCTGTCCGGCACATGCCGTCTCCCACGGTGGAGGAGTACCGTCATCTCTACAACGCCGTGGGCCGTGACTATCACTGGCTGAGCCGCCGCAAACTTTCCGACGAAGAACTCGCCGCCGTCATTCAGAATCCACGCAATGAATTGCATGTTCTGAACTTTGAGGGGACTCCCGCCGGCTTTGCGGAACTCGACCGACGTCAGCCCGATGAGATTGAACTCGTGCAATTCGGCCTGACGCGGGAGCTCATCGGCCAAGGGTTGGGCAAGTGGTTCCTGCAATGGACCATCGACCAAGCTTGGAGCTACCAGCCGCGACGCTTCTGGTTGCACACTTGCACTCTCGATCATCCGGCCGCGCTGCCCAATTATCTGAACGCGGGCTTTGTGCTCTATCGGGAAGAGGGGATCCGCCGCGAGTTGTGACCGACTTAGCCATCACCGTTCCGCGTGATGAGCGGAACGCTTCACATCGCGTTGGTGAGTGCTCGGCTCGTCACGCGGAGCGGTGACGGCTACGTAATCGCCGGATTCCCTCTCGCCGACCGTTTCTCTACTCTTCCGCCGCGTTTGAATCAGACCTCTAACCCGATGTGATGGCTCATGAAAACTGATGAACTCCGCGAAAAGTATCTGGCCTTCTTTGAATCCAAAGGCTGCGTGCGACGCTCCAGCGATGTGTTGATTCCCAGAGACGATAAGACGGTCCTCTTCACACCCGCTGGGATGAATCAGTTTAAGAATCAGTTCCTCGGCATCGGGCCGATTGAGTTCACTCGCGCGACGACCTGCCAGATGTGCTTGCGAACCGGCGACATCTCAAACGTCGGCATCACGGCGTATCACCACACGTTTTTCGAGATGCTGGGAAACTTCTCGTTCGGTGATTACTTCAAGAAGGAAGCGATTCATTGGGCGTGGGAGTTCCTGACCACAAAGAAGTGGCTGGGCCTCGACCCGGAGCGACTGAGCGTCACGGTGTACCTCGACGACGACGAGGCGTATGGCATCTGGCACGACGAAGTGAAAGTCCCCGCCTCGCGGATCACGCGCTGTGACGAAAGCGAAAACTTCTGGCCGGCGTCGGCACCCTCACAGGGACCGGACGGAGTGTGCGGGCCGTGCAGCGAGATCTATTACCTGCCCCCTGGTTCGGAGAAGACGGTCGAGATTTGGAACCTGGTCTTCACGCAGTTCAATCGGGTCGGAGCACCGCCGAACAATCTCCAGCCGTTGCCGAAGAAGAACATCGACACGGGCATGGGCCTCGAACGCTGTGCCTCCACGTTGCAAGGTGTCCTCAGCAACTTCGAGATCGACATCTTGAAGCCGATGTGCATCGCGGCCGGCAACGCAGTCGGCCTGAAGTACGACTACGCCGCGCCGCATGGCCGAGCCTGTCGTCGCATCGCCGATCATGTCCGCGCCTGCACTTTCGCCATTCACGAAGGGGCGTTGCCCGGTAGCGACAAGGAAAACTACATCGTCCGCCTGCTGCTGCGGCGAGCGGCACTCGAAGGCTATCTGCTCGGCAAGCGTGATCCGTTCCTGCATACGCTGGTGCCGGCCATCGTCGCGGGGATGAAGGCCGCGTATCCGGAGATCACAAAGACCGTCGAGTCCGTCGCGAACGTCATCCGCGAAGAAGAGCAGCAGTTCCTGACGATCGTCGATCGCGGAATGCCGAAGTTTCAAAAGATCGCCGAGCAAGCCAAGTCGAGCGGCGGGGTGTTGTCCGGATCAGCCGCATTCGACCTGCATCAGACCGACGGCTTCTTGATCGAGCTGACCGAATCGTTGGCCGCTCAAGCCGGCTTGAAAGTCGATAAGGCGGGCTTCGCGGCGTGCGTGAAAGATCACGAAACGAAAAGCGGCAGCGGTGCGTTTGCAAACTCCGTCATGGCGGCGGGGCCGATGGACTCGCTGCGCAAACAAGGAGGAACGACGTTCCTCGGCTACGAAGCGACAGAAGCGAGCAGCAAGATCGTCGGGATCATCGCCAACGGAGAATTGGTCTCCGACTTCGCTTCCGTGGGCCACGAACAGCCGATCGGTGTTGCGCTCGACAAGACGCCGCTCTACGGTGAGTCGGGCGGGCAAGTCGGCGACACCGGCACACTGACGGCGGACGGCGTCGAATTTGAGGTGCTCGAAACTCTGAAGGACGGCGACTTGTGGTTGCACATCGGGCAGCTCAAGAAAGGCAAATTGAGCGTTGGTCAAACCGTGACCGCGACCGTCGATGCCGAACGCCGAGCGGGGATTCGCCGAGCACACTCGGCCACGCACATCCTGCATCACGCGCTGCGGCAGACGCTGGGCGGACAGGCGACGCAGCGCGGATCGAAGGTGGACCGCGACGTGCTCCGTTTCGACTTCACGCACAACAAGCCGGTCAGCGATGAAGAGCTGCAAACGATCGAAACCGAAATCAATGCCCGCATCGCCGAAGGCTCGACGGTCACGACGAAGCTAATGCCGATCGCCGAAGCGCGGGAACTCGGAGCGATGGCGCTGTTCGGCGAGAAGTATCCCGACAACGTCCGTGTCGTCCGCATGGGGGACTGGAGCATCGAACTTTGTGGCGGCACGCACTTGTCGAACAGCGGTCAGGTCGGCTTCTGCAAGATCGTCGCGGAAGAACCGGTCGCGAAAGGAGTGCGTCGCATCTCGGCCGTCACGGGACCGAAGGCATTGGAGAAGACGCGACAAATGGAATCGCTCGTCAAAGAGCTGTGCGCGCAATTGAAAGCTCCGGCCGATGAATTGCCGAAGCGGCTCAGCGCGCTTCAAGACGAACTCCGCGACACGAAGCGTGAACTCGCGAAGCTCAACAGCCAGGCGACCGCCGGTGCGATCGACGATTGGATCGCGCAGGCCGAGTCAATCAACGGCGTCCGCATCGTGACGCATCTCGCCGAGAACGCGACACGCGATTCCATCCGCGAGATGATCGACTTGATCCGGGACAAAGCCGCTCCGGCCGCAATCCTGATCGGCGCTGTGATCGACGGCAAAGTGAGCCTCAGCGCGGCGGTCAGCAAAGATTTGATCGCGAAAGGACTGCACTCCGGCGACTGCGTCAAAGCGGCGGCAAAGATCGTCGGTGGTGGCGGAGGCGGCCGGCCCGACATGGCCGAGGCCGGCGGAAAAGACCCGTCGAAGCTGGCCGATGCGCTCAAGGCCGGAGCGGATTACTTTCGATCCAAGCTTGCTTGAGTCGTGACGGCGTCATTTTGTAGGCGTGATTCAATCTGGCAGACGTCGCAAAGTCTTCCATCTCAGATTGGCCACGAAGAACACAAAAAGCCACAAAGAGAATGAGGCGGGGCTCCACACGAAATCATTCGCAAGAATTCTTTTCGTGACTCTTCGTGTTTTTTGTGGCCAACCCCTCCGTTTAACAAACGGGGACGGTTGGCAATCGTTGTTGCTTCGCGGCAGCCCCGATCGGCTTCGCTTGCTGGTATTCGCGCAGGAACAAGTCGATCTGATCGTGGACTGCTTTGGTCTGTTGGATGATCAAGCGGTCCTCGGCGGTGCGGAGGACTCCGCGTCCGCCGCTGACGTCCCAGGTGGCCGGGGACACGAACGTCAGGATCAGGCGTTCGAGCGACTCGGCTTCGTCCTTGGACTTGGCTTTGTGGAACCTCGTTTCCAGATCGGCGGTCTTGGGAGTGGGTGGGTCTTTGACGGCCTCCTTTCGGGCTTGGCGAAGTTCATGCAGCAACAGCGCGACTTCCGTGTGGACTGACTTGTTCTGGCGAATGACCAGCAGTCCTCCCAGCAGGTCGCTGATGGTGCCTCCTTCTCCGGTGAGTTGCTGCCACGGACCAGACGTCCCTTCCTGAATGGCCGATTGCAACGCGCTGAGGTCGTCGGTGCTGTGCAGCAAGTCGGCGATGTCATAGATCACCGACACTTGCCGAAGATGAGCCTGATCGACGGTCGTGATGCGGATGGCTCCGTCGTCGATGATGGCGGTGAGGTTGTGTGGTGAGAGCATCTGACGCAATGCCTCGCGCGCGACAAAGCGGCCTTCGGTCAGCGACAACTCCATACTGCTAATGTTGAGCTGTTTGGTCGCTTCGGATTGCTCGACGTAGACTTCTTCGCCCAATCGGTCATGCAGCAGCGCGACGATCTCGGGCAGTGGCGTTTGCACAAGCCGCAAGTCGATCTCGCGTCGCAGCGCCTTTTGCAGTCGAGCGAACTGTGTCGCCTCGTCCGCCGGCATCACCAACAGTGGCGGTGATCCAGGAGCTCGGCTCAGGGCCTGTTCTGCGAACCGCAGCAACCGCGCGACTTCCTCGTGACCGTGATACGTCTGCCGCACGATCAATTGATCCTTCATCAGGGACATCGTTCCCCCTTCGCCGGAAGTGGCCTGCCACGGGACGCTGGTGGACTCGGTGAGGAATCTCACCAGCAGGTCGTCGTTCGCCAGTTCGTGAGAGGCTTGAATGGGCCCTGAGGAGAAGAATCCAGCACCGTTCAATGGACGCGGCGCGGGTGGTCCTGGCAGCACCGCTCGCGCGGCGGACAGTCGCAGCAGACGACCAACGCGATAGACCCGCGTCTCATGCAACTGCTGTTCTCGCTCCGGTGACGTGATCAGGATGTCGCCGCGATGAATGGTCCAGGCCGCTCCGGCCGACTGCGTGATTCGATTCAGGACATGCGCGAGCGATTGCTTCTCGGTGACCAAAGTCACGGTCGTTTGAGCAAACGCCATGTCCGCAATGGGTACAGCGTCGAGACGAATCCGCACCTCGTGAGTATCTGCCAAGAACGTCGCGACATCGGCGAGAGTCGTCTCAGCAAAGCTGACTTGAGTCGGCTTGCTCAACCATGTGACCGCTTCGTCCCGCCGCACGCGATCCGCGAGTTCCGCGGCGACTGCCTCGTCGATGGGTGAGAGCGCCGCGGGGTCGGATTTCGGTTCGGCGGTTTTCGTCGGAACTTTCGCGTCTTGTGCGACGAGGAGTGACGAGACGAGCACGAGGCTCGAAACCATCAACAAACAAATTGGCGAGCGGGGCGGCGTCAGCCCCCCGGTGGCTTCATTACGGAACCGGGGGGGCTGCCGCCACCCCGCTCGCCTGGATGGATACGTTGGCGGATCGTTGTGGAATCATGGAACTGTTCTCCAGAACGGAGGCACGACGGGAGTTGATCAAACGGCGTCAGACTATCGGCCAGTTCTTCAACTTTCACGGGTGCAACGAGAATCCGTTTGCGGGGCGGAATTCTTCGGCGGTAGACTCCCACCGCCTTTCGGGACGGTCGATTGATACCGCCACCCTGCTTGTCAGGGTGGTTCCCGCGCTTCTGCACTCCCTTGGATGCCGATGGATTTGCGTAGTGCAGAAGCGCGGGAACCACCGACACAAGGTC
>SXKJ01000422.1 GCA_005778115.1 Planctomyces sp.
CCGACATCACCGCTGAACAACGCTTGGGGAGGGGGAACCTCCGCGCAGACTCCGACATTCCGGACTCCCCACCAGCCTCCATCCACAGCGCACCCGAAAAAACTGGCCACTGACCGATGCATGAATAATGCGGGCTAGCGTGTCGTGCTGACTGGCGATCAGAACCCCAGGCCCTCGCCGTTGAGGACGCTGGTGCCGACGGTGCCGTCTTTAATCTCGAACATTGTCGGGAAGCGTTTGACGAACGGCCGGTTGCTGGCGGGGCAGTACTGGCGACTGTTCCCTTCGATCGCCGCGACGCCTGGAATGCGGGCCGACAGGCTGGCCGAATGCAGGAACGAGTAACCGGGGCAGGACAGGTCCTGGACGCAAAGAAACAGTCCGAGTTTCTGGGCCGCCGCCGCGAGGATTAGCGAGTCGGTCTGCCCTTTACACGCCTTGAGTGCGACGCCGGTGTAGCCCATCTCGCGGGCCAGCAGCAGCGACTCGTAATCGACCAATCCCTCATCCAGCACGACCGGCTTTTGCTTTGCGACCTCGTGCAGCTTGAGTTCCGGGTGAGCCTTCAGGTGCCGGCTGGTCGGTTGCTCGATGTATTGAATGCGGTCGTAAGCGGCCTGTGATCCTGCTTTGACGCGAGCGAGGAACTCCAGCACATAAGCGGCGTCCTGGCACTTCTCATTGAAGTCGGTCGAGTAAACCCACTCGGTGCAGCCTCGCTTTGCCTGGGCTTCGGCAGCGGCCTTTTCGACCGCCAGAACGCGGTTCACGTCCCAATCGAGGTCGTCGCCATTGAGCTTGATCTTCAAATGCGTAAGCCCGTTGTAGTTGATCCATTCGGGAAGCGTTTCAGGCAACTTATCGTTAATCCGCTTGGTGATGTCGGCACCGGTCAGCGGATCGAGCGCTCCGACCAGGTGATACAGCGGCATCCGAGCCTTCGGTTCGCGCAACGTGTATTGGTCGAGGTATTCTCCTTTGAATTGATCGTCCAGGTACGAAGAGAGATCCTCGTGGATGAATTGCTTCGACAGGGCGTTGTAGCTGTTGACGTGATTGACTCGGCCGAAGCCGTCGTGGATCGCGGCGTCGAGCGGGCTGGCGGAGACGAGCTCGGCCAGTTCGGGCATCGATTCGGCCAGCTTCATCTCCTGCGGGATGATCTTGCCGAGGTGCGCGTATTCGCCGGAGATGTGGTAGACGATGTCGATCGGGTCGGAGTGTTCCGGGAAGAGCATCGCTAGATCGCAGGCACGCTCGCCGAAGGTCATCATCGCTTGCTCAGCGTCATCGGGGCTGACCTTTTCCGATGGCCACGCCCAGACATTTCCAACCGGCATACTGCCCAGGCCGGTGGCGAGCTTTCCAGATTTCGTCTCGACCACGACCTCAACATTAATGAGGAAGGACTTGGAGACGATACGCCCGCCGAACTTGATCGGGGCGCGAAACGTGATCGGTTCAAAGGAGCAGACCGCCTCCTTGATGCGGATGTCGGAATTCTTGGGCATACCCGTGTTTGATGGCTGAGGGACCACAAATGGAAAGCCGGTCTGACCGCATTGGAAACGCGGCTCCGGCAACGGCGGGCGGAGCTTAGCCGGGGCACTGCAAGGCATCAAGAAGTTCCTGTCAGGCCGTCTTGTGGCATTCGGGAGAATTTGGGACAAACCCGCCCCTGAAATTCCGGTCGCCACCCAGCACGACGCGCCAGCGAGTGATACTCGCTTGAACCACTCGCTGGCGCGTCGTGCTGACGGCTCTTGAAAAATCTCGGTCGCCAGCGAAGAGAGGGAACTCATGCGACGACTGTTTGCGTTAGCGTTTGGCGCGCTGTGGGGCGCGGCGGCGATGTTTATCGCCTTCAAGTTTCATGTCGTGCGAACTAAAGATGATTGGGTCTTCGTCCCCAAGCCGTCCGCCTCGTTGGTCGATGCCTACGTCGATGTCCGCGAATGGGACACCGCCGAATGGACTAAGCACGGGCAGTTGATCAAGGCGCTCGTCCTGACCGGTCATTCTGATCTCATGCGCGAGTCTGTCACGGATCGATGGAAGAGCAAGGTCTTCGGCGAGAAGACCACTCGCGACAACGACCGCACTTCCAATGACACTTCGTTCGATTGACCAAGTACCGAACGGCAATAGCACATGAAGTTCGACATGGCCTTGCAATCGATCCGCATCACACTGAGTTTGTTCGCTGCGATGCTACTCGTGGCCGGCTGCCGCACGGCCCGCCCCGATGCCGCGCAGCTTCCGGTCAAACACTTCGTCCGTTCCGAGCAGTTGCTGGTCGTCAGCGACGTCGAACTTCGCAAAGACCACGCGCTGATCCAAGACCTGATTCAGCTTCGACAGGATGTCGCTCGCGAGCTGCAATTGCCGCTCGAAGGCCGCGACGTTGTCGTCTACGTCTTCGCCGACAAAGCGAAGTATCAAAAATATCTCGACAAGACATATCCCGGCCTGCCGCCGCGCCGAGCGTACTTCGTCGGCACGCCGAAGGAGCTCGCTGTCTACACCTTCTGGGGCGACAACATCCAAGAAGACCTGCGGCACGAGTTCACTCATGGCCTGCTGCACGCGCAGCTCAAAGATGTGCCGCTGTGGCTGGACGAGGGCTTGGCCGAATACTTCGAGGTGCCCCGTTCCACGCCCAATGCTGTTAATCGCGAATATGCCCGCAAGCTGGGGGTCGCGATCGCCAACAACTGGGAACCGGACCTCGAACGCCTAGAGTCGCTGCAAGACGTCATCCAAATGCAGCGAGCCGACTATCAGGAAGCCTGGGCCTGGGTGCATTTCCTGCTGCACAGCTCCGACGACTCGCACGAGGTGCTGCTGAATCACCTCCAAGAACTCCGAGAAAATCCGCACCCCCCCCCGCTCAGCGTCGCCCTGCATGACACGCTGCCGGAGGTCAATACGCGGTATCTATCCCATCTCTCGTCGCTGAATTCGATTCAGCCGGTCAATCATCAGCGTTGAGGCCAATTCGCACAGAAGTCCGAATACCTCGGCCGCGAGGCTGTGGCTTGGTGTGGTGAGCCATACAATCGCTGGCTATGGCCTCGCTCGTACATTCCTTGCCGATCATCGACCACCCCAACGCCGACCCGCTGGCCGCGTTGCACCTCAATTCCCAGCCGTCGCGTCGCCCCAAGCCGCTGCCGATGACGATGGCGGAAGCTCGCGAGCGGGGCTGGAACGAACTCGACATCGTGTTCGTGACCGGCGACGCCTACATCGACCATCCCAGCTGCGCGATGGCGATTCTCGGTCGAGTTCTCGAAGCCGCCGGCTTCCGAGTCGGCATCGTCAGCCAACCCGACTGGCATTCGTGCGATGCCTGGCGGACATTCGGAAAGCCTCGTCTGTTCTTCGCCATCAGCGCGGGGAACATGGACTCGATGATCAATCACTACACGGCCAACCGGAAAGTGCGCAACGATGACGCGTACTCACCCGGCGGCCGCATCGGCCTGCGGCCGGATCGCGCGACACTCGGATACTGCCAGCGTGCTCGCGAAGCGTACTCTGGTGTGCCGGTGATCGCTGGAAGCGTTGAAGCCTCGCTGCGACGTCTGGCTCACTACGACTACTGGAGCGACAAGGTCCGTCGCTCGATCCTGCTCGATGCGAAGCCGGACCTGGTCGCGTTCGGCATGGGTGAGGAAACGATTCTGGAAATCGCCCGGCGGCTCGACGCCGGTGAAACGATCCGCGACCTGCGCGACATGCGCGGCGTTGCCTACGCGCTGGGAGCCAAAGAGAGCGCGGAGTTGTCAGTGATCCAACACGGCGAACCGGAGGACGTTAGTCCCCGGACGACCGCACAGGTCCGGGGGCTAACGCCCTCCGGCTCGCCTGGACTTCAAGAGTTTTTGACGCTTCCCAGCTATGAAGCCGTCTGCGCCGACAAGCCGACATTTGCCGAGGCGACGAAACTCATCCACAACGAAACGAACCCGTACAACGCGCGCGGCTTAATCCAGCTTCACGACAAGCAGGCAGTCGTCTGTAATCCCCCCTGCTTCCCGATCTCGCAAGCGGCGATGGACGCGATCTACGCGCTGCCGTACACGCGGCGGCCGCATCCCAGCTACAAGGAAAAGATCCCCGCGTTCGAGATGATCAAGGACTCGGTGACGATCATGCGCGGCTGC
>SXKJ01000423.1 GCA_005778115.1 Planctomyces sp.
CATCCTGCGTATCAATATAGTGGGTCTCGATGACTCGACCCACCCTACGTCTGAAGGTTCAACATGCCGACGATTGAAGCTGATGTGCGTGGATTCGTGACCGACAACTTTCTCTTTGGCCGCAAAAACGTGTCGCTCGCAGGGGACGACTCGCTGCTGGAGCAAGGGCTGATCGACTCGACCGGCGTGCTCGAACTGGTCTCGTTCATTGAGAACAAGTTCGAAATCAAAGTCGAAGACGACGACCTCGTGCCGGACAACCTCGACTCGATCAACCGCTTGATCGCGTTCATCGAGACCAAGCTGGAAGAAGCGAAGTAAATCCTGGAGTGCGGTGGCTCGACACCACCGGCATTCAAAGCGGCATCAAGTTCCCGACCTTGCTGCATTATGGTCGTGAAGAAAGATGCTGGTTTCTCGTCACGAGAATGCGCCATCAACTTCGTTTGTCTTTCTCCGCTTTCAGTGGAGGGCTCCGTCATGCCGGAGCACTTCAGGGGGATGCCATGCAACTCGAACAGTTTCTCGAACAAACCGCCGCGCGGATGCCGGACAAAGTCGCGCTCATTTGCGATAACCGTCGTGTCACTTATCGCGAGATCGAGACCGAGGCGAATCAAATCGCTCACGGGTTGATCGCGAAAGGCGTGCAGCGCGGTGATCGGGTCGTTCTGTTTCTCGACAACAGCGTCGAGGCAGCGATCAGTGTGTGGGCAGTGCTCAAGGCCGGGGCCGTATTCGTCATGGCGAACCCGACCACGAAGCCGGACAAGCTGACTTATCTGCTCAACAATTCGCGGGCGTCTTGCCTCATCGCGCAGAGTAAACGGCTGCGTGGCTACGAAGCGATTTGGTCCGAGACTCCGCATCTGCAAAACGTGATCGTCGTCGGCGAGACCGACGAGGTCGCCGACTGCACGCAGCGGTTGTCGAGCTGGGCTGATCTCGTCGCCGAGAACAAAGAGAACACGCTGCCGCCGAAGAAGCGTTGCATCGACGTCGATCTGGCTGCGCTCGTTTATACGTCCGGCTCAACGGGCAATCCGAAGGGGGTGATGCTGACGCACGCGAACATGGTCGCGGCGAACAAGTCGATCACGACGTACCTGCGGAACACGCCTGATGACATTGTCTTGAACGTGCTCCCGCTGAGCTTTGATTACGGGCTTTATCAATGGCTGATGTGCTGCAATTACGGCGGCACTCTGGTGCTCGAAAAGTCGTTTACCTACCCGCACGCGATCCTCGACAAGATCGTGAAGCTGGGGGTTACTGGATTCCCGATCGTGCCGACGGTCGTGGCAATCCTGCTGCAAATGGATCTGACGAAGTACGACCTGTCGAAGCTGCGGTACTTCAGCAACACCGGAGCCGCGTTTCCGGTCGAATACATTTTGAAATTACGAAAACTGCTGCCCGATGTGACGATCTTCTCGATGTTCGGTCTCACCGAGTGCAAACGAGTCAGCTACTTGCCTCCCGAAGAGATTGACCGCCGAACCAGCTCAGTCGGCAAGGCGATGCCGAACTGCGAGACGATGATCCTTGACGATGAGGGGAACGAACTCGGTCCGAATGAAGTGGGCGAACTTGTTGTCCGTGGCTCGAACGTGATGAAGGGTTATTGGGAAGCTCCGGAACTGACCGCGATCCGTTTGAAGCCTGGCAAGATTCCGCACGAGATGTGGCTCTACACGGGCGACCTGTTCCGTTCCGACGAAGAAGGTTTTCTGTACTGGGTCGGCCGCAAGGACGACATCATCAAGAGCCGTGGCGAGAAGGTCAGCCCGCGCGAAGTTGAAGACGTCCTCCATCAGCATCCGCAGATCGCCGAAGCGGCGGTCGTCGGAGTCGATGACCCGGTGCTCGGCCAAGCCGTGCGAGCAGTCGTGCGACTGCAACCCGGTGCCGAGTTGACCGTCCGCGACGTGCAGTCTCACTGCCGCAGCTTCCTCGAAGATTTCATGGTGCCTCAACAAGTCGAGTTCCGTGACGCTCTGCCGAAGACGCCGAACGGGAAGATCGACAAGAAAGTTTTGGTCTCGTAGCTGAAGGCTGATGGCTGTCATCACAACATCTTCGCGAATCGGACAGGTGGCTGGGATAACGGGCATCAGCTTTCGGCCTACAGCCAACAGCCGGACATCCATCTCAAATTTCAAAGGACTTTCAATGACGACGTTGACTCAGACTTTCTCGCGTAACCTTTTGAAACTCGATGCCGCCGCTGAGGTCGCTCGCATTTGCGACTGGATGCGTGAGACCGTCGCTGCTGACTTCAAACGCAAAGGGATCGTACTGGGCCTCTCCGGCGGGATTGATTCCACGGTCTGTGCCGCACTGGCCGTGAAGGCGTTTGGGCCGAAGCGGGTCTTCGGAATCATGATGCCGGAACGGGACTCTGAAGCCGACAGCCTCGCGCTGGGAGAACTGTTGGCGGAATCGTTGGGCCTGGAATCGACGATCGAGAACATCACACCGATGCTCGATGGAGCCGGCTGCTATCAACGCCGCGATGCCGCGATTCAGAGCGTGATCCCGGAGTATCGACCGGATTGGAAGAACAAACTCGTGCTACCGCCGCTACTGGCCGGGGCGCGCTTCAGCTTGTCGAGCATCGTTGTGCAATCGCCGAGCGGCGAGCGGAAACAAGCGAGACTGACGCTTGATGCTTACCAAACAATCGTCGCCGCGACGAACTTCAAACAACGCTGTCGCAAGATGATGGAGTACTACCACGCCGATCGCCTGCGATACGCCGTGATCGGGACTCCGAATCGGCTGGAATACGACCAGGGCTTCTTCGTGAAGCAAGGGGACGGCGCGGCCGACATCAAGCCGATCGCGCACCTCTACAAGACACAGGTCTATCAGTTGGCCGATTACCTCGGCGTCCCCGAAGTGATTCGGATGCGACCACCGACCACCGACACCTACTCGCTGCCACAGAGTCAGGAAGAATTCTTCTTTAGCGTGCCTTACGACAAGCTCGACTGCTGCCTGTTCGGCTTGAATCACGGCTTCGATGCGGCCGAGGTCGCAGCTGAGATTGAGTTAGGCGTTGAGCAAGTGCAGTTCGTCTACAACGACATCGTGTCGAAGCGCAAGGCGACCGACTATCTGCATCGTTCGCCTGAATTGATTGAGCGGGTGTTGGCATAGTTCGTCTCACGAAAGGAAATCTCAGTCGCGGGAGCGACTGAGCTACGTAGGCGAGTCACTCCTGCGACTCACATTCAGACGCTTGTGATTCCAAGAATCGAAAACTGACATGTCCGCACTCGCAACTTCCACATCCTGGCGAATCACACGGCCAACGGTTGCCGAACTGCGAGAGCCGCTGCTGGAACTTTGGCATCGCAACTTGCCAGGCGCGTCGCGAGACCGCTTCGAGTGGCTGTACGGCACAGGCCGCGCCGAGTCATTGTTGTTGGGCGGGCGGCCGGTCATCGGGTCCGCGGGGCTCATGCGGCGGCGATTCTCAATCGCGGGTGAAGTGGCCAAAGGGGCCGCGGCGATTGACTTGAATGTCGATGAGCAGCAGAGGTCGGTTGGTCCAGCGATGACGTTGGCCCGCGCGGTCATGAAGCTCGCGGACGAAAGCGGCTGCTCGTGCTTGTATGGCTTTCCCATTCCACGCGCGGCCGGCGTACTGAAACGTTGCGGTTATCGACAGATCGGCGAAGTCTCCAATTGGACGAAACTGCTACGGTGCGAAGCCAAATTGCGGACAGTTCTAAGATCTCCGCTTGCCGCGAGGCTGGCGGCTCCGTTGGTGGATGTCGCGTTGCGCTGGAAGTCGCCAGAGCGTGCTTGGCAACTGCCTCGGCAAGTCGTGGTCGAAACTCCCACCACGTTTGACGAACGATTCAATCGGTTGTGGCAGGCCGCGACTCCGCGATTCGGTGTGCTCGGCGAACGCTCGGCGGATTATCTGAAATGGCGATTCTCGAAGTGCCCCGAGCTGAAGTACGAGTGCTTCGCGCTATCAGGACGTGGCTGCGGAGAATTGTTGGGGTACATCGTCTGGTATCGCTCGGACGAGTCGATCTGCATCGCCGACCTACTGGCCGTCGATGACGCAGCGACGGAATTGCTCTTGGCCGAGTTCACTCGGCACGCCCGCCGGCTGCGAGCGGACGCGATTCGGCTGGCCTGCTTTGCCGCGCCCCGATTCTATGAGCAATTGGAAGCCGCCGGGTTTTCGCGACGTCAGGATTCGTATCCGGTCCTGGTGCGGATGTCCGATGACGTCGCTGACTGGTATCTGACAATGGCGGACCATGACACCGATGTGTAGGTCAGCCTTTCCAGGCTGACCCGCTGAAGCCATCAACCTTTCACTCCGAGGGGTCAGCCTGGAAAGGCTGACCTACAGCATGGTTTCCAAACGTAATTTGCTCGCTCACACACTCGACGCGACCGGTTGTGCTCGCGTGTTGCGTGCCGCTCGGCCGTGGAATGGCGTCTTGTTTTGGAACTATCACCGGATCGGTGACGCGGCTGGCTCGGTGTTCGATCCGCATCTCTTCAGCGCGACGGCTGAGGATTTCGATCGGCAAGTGGCGTTTCTCAAGCAGAACTTCGATGTGATTGGCCTGAACGATCTGGAGCAGGCGATCAATCAGCCGCGCGGCCAATTCGTGATGCTGACGTTCGATGACGGCTACCGCGACAACTTTGAGTTGGCCTTTCCAATTCTGAAATCGCACGGTGTGCCAGCGACGTTCTTCATCGCCACCGGATTCATTGATCGTCCGCGGATGCCGGTGTGGGATGAGCTCGCCTGGATGCTGCGGACAACGCACGTGAAGACGCTGGCGGCAAACGAGTGGCTGCCGACGTCCGTGTCGCTCTCTGACCAACCTTTTCGTCGGCTGTTGGCTGTTTACAAATCGTTGGGGACGGAATTGACCGAGATGTATCTCGAATTCCTGGCCGACTCGCTGGGAACCGGCCGCTGCCCAATTTCACTGGCCAGCGAGCAATGGATGCAATGGGACATGCTCCGTGAGATGCACGCCGGCGGCATGACCTTCGGCGGGCACACGGTCAATCATCCGATCCTCGCCAACTCCACGGCGGACCAGCAGGACTGGGAAGTCGGCGAATGCCAGCGGCGATTAGTCGACGAACTCGGCAGCCGCATCGAAGCTTTCAGTTATCCGAACGGCAAGCGGGGCGACTTCAACGAGTTCACTCGCGCGGCGTTACGCAGTCACGGCTATCGCTGGGCCTTCAACTACAGCGGAGGTTACTGCCACTCCGGCCATGCGGACCATTTCGATCTGCCCCGCACGGCCGTCGAATCCGACATCAACCTGTCGCTCTTCCGAACAGTAGCCACCCTGCCGCAGTTCTTCAGTTAGCTCGTTCCGGTAAGGTAGGACTGGCCACAGTGGGCTTGCCGGGACGCTGCTGAAACTTCGGCAGGAGTCGCCGCAAGTCTAAGCGACCTGGTTTCGGTTCCGATTCGACAGCAGTCTCGGAGTGGGTGGCAAGCTGCGGTTCGCCCGGCGGATCGTGAGCGATCAATTGCAGATCATCAAACTGCACATCGCCGATTCCATGCAGCGTCAGTGTCAGCATGTAGGGGCCATCGACATAAGCTTCTCGAAGCATCTCAAAGCGTTGCCACTCGCGCTTCTCACGCCAGTGCCATGCTCCGGAATTGCCAGTCAAGTTGTCGCTGAGCGTCACACCATCGAGGCTGCCGGTGATCGGTGTCGTGAGTCGGACCCAACCACTGACATGCAGGACTTGTCCGGCTCGGATCGCCACCGGCGGCGCGGTGACGGTGATGGGAGGCGTGTCGATCACGCTGGGAGGATCGCTGTTGGTTTCTGGCGTGGCCACGAGTCGCAAGCAGCGGCCTTCACGTCCGGTCGCGGCGAGAACCTGCACGGCGGCACGGACACCGGAGGGTGGAGTCATCTGTTGCCAACCGATGCGGGACAACGCCGGGAAGTCGAGCACATCAAAGTTCCCCTTCGCATACAAGTTTTCGGAACCGCGAGTCGCCGATTTGCCGAGCTTCTCGATCAATCGCCAATGATCCGGCAGCGTTTGAAAACAAAGTGTGTGCGGACTGCCGACCGGGGAGGCCAGTCGATGTGTCGCCGTTTCCCAATGCGCCTTCTGCAATATGCGCAGAGCTTGTAACGCGGCCTGGCTGCGAAGCGTGGCTTCATCAAACTTCTTCCGCAGTTGCACAACGTCCGGCGAGTCCGGAGATTTCCGCTGCCCTCTTTCACGAGCTTGCAAGATCGCACGGTTGAGGGCTTCGCCAGGGAAGATGGACTCGGCTTCTTGAATCAGCCGACGTGCTTGATCCAACAACAGCGGAGCGTCTGGCTGGCCGGCTCCGAGTTTCGTCAAGACGTCGTCGGCGATGCGCACGCGATTGAGCTTCGCTTTGGCCAACTCCATCCAGTTCCGTGCGCTCTGAGCCTGCATCGCTTCCATCTTGCGTTTGAGATCGTCGATCACGCTGCGATCGGAGGTGACGACGATCGCGGTGGTCGTGTCGAACGCTGGCAGCTTCACTCGTCGACCACCGGGAATTGGTTCGCTGGATAAGTTGACGACGCGCGTGGTCGTGACCTCCCAGGCCGACGCGGTGTCCGACACGCTGGCGACGTCAATCGTCGCGCCGGGGGCGGCGAGTTGTCCGGGGACGAACTGCGCGTCGTTCTCGTACCAGATCGGCAACAGCAGCGTGGCTTTATCGGTACGGAAAACCGCCGCTTCCAACTCGCTACGAATGCGAGACTCATAGAGCACCGTCGACGCGTGAGCCGCCAGACGCGCTTCATTCTCCGCACGTGAGATCGCCGAATTCCGAAACGCCACGTTATGAGAATTTACCCCTCGTCCGGGAGGCGCAGTGATCTTGAACGGCCGCTGTTCGACCAGCGAACCGGCCGCCAGGAAGTCTTCCAGCAGTGCCAGTTCCAAATTCAATTGTGCAATTGCGAGTCGTCTTTCTTCCGCTCCGGGGGCGGCGGAATCCAGCGAGTCGCTCACCGAAAAACCCAGCCCGCGGCAGCCGGCCGCCAACGCGCTGTAAGCCTCTAACCGGATTTGTTCGGGCTCGATGATGATCGGAATCCGCCCCGCCGCTTGTCGCTGCTGAGCCACCTCCGGCAACGGTTCCGTCGGCAGCCAGGTGAATAAGAAAGTCCCAGGACGAGCGAGCTTGCGGTGCTGATCCAAGGATTCGCGATACGTTTTGAACGAGGTCGCGGAATTCAGCACGTTCCGACTGGTCCCAAGCATCGACGTGTACCGCGAGTAAATCCGCTCGCCCCCCGTGACATCCAACATGATCGGTCGATGTCGTTCGCGGTCGGCGCTCTGCACCTGCGAAATCCACTGCAACACGTCGCGCTGTGCTTCTGTCGGCAACGCGACTCCCATATTCCACGCCAGCACGTTGTCCCACTCGCGAGGGATCGGCAACAACCCAGCCGTATTGCTGTCGAGTTTCTTGCCGGTCGACGCCCGCAACTGCGGCGGAGCCGCGGTCGCGAACATACCTTGCTGCTTCAAAGCTCGTTGCAAGGGGACGTCATCCGCTTCGGGGATCCAAATGACGTTGAAACCGTCATCGCGTAAGCCGTCCAATCGCTCGCCGTGATACGCCAGCAGTCGAGGAAAGAACGGCCGACCATTCACCAGGAGACGATCCAATTGAAACGACACCGGCCACGGTGCCGCTTCCTCGGTGTTCTGAACAAGCTGCACGTCAGACTTTGCGATCGGTTTCACGAGCGGTCCGAATCGCAAATCGTCCAAGAGCAATTCTGTCTTGCCGGCTTCCAGCGAGACTTCCAGACGGACGCGATCCACAACCGGCTGATTCAAATTGAGCGACGTTGGTCGCAACTCGGCACGCAGTAACCGCGATTGCTCTTGGATGGCCTTCGAGGTCGTTTGGACGGTCAGTTCTTGCCAGCTTCCCAACTTGGTGTAGGTGTCGCCGTAAAAGACCGTTTTCAGTTGCGAGCCACTCGTGCGCGGATCGGTCTGTCGAGGAAAGACCACGCGCACTCCAACTCGAATCGAACCGCCCGTTCCACGCACCATCAGCTTGAGCTTGAGGTCGTCGATGACTTGGGCCACTGGCAGTTTGTGTTCGAGGATGATGCGGGCCGGACCGCGGTTGCTCCGCAGCATGAAATACTCGGCTCCATCTCCACGAAACGCCGCCTTGGGATTCTTCAGTCGTCGTTGATCGGGAGGGGCCAACTCCCCCTCCGCGATGCGAAGCGACCATGAGGTCTGATCGTCTTCAAAGCCGTCGACGTGCTCGTCTGACCGCGCGGTCAACGCGGAAAGCGATAGCCAAAGCGCAACACAACCCCACAGCCAACAACGTGGCCGAGCAGTTCGAGGAGTCGCTTCCTGCGTGAACGATCCGTCCATGAATTTTACGCGACCGGAACAACCGGACTTCCGCCGGCTGGGTTTTGTTTACTTTGTGAAACAGTCGTGTGTTGCGTCGTTGCCATCCGGCTGAACATCCGGCAAGAACGGTTCTGCCTGTCGTCTCGCCGTAAGTTCGGGAATCTATTAGAGGTTGCAATACGAGCCAAGATGAGGTCTGCGTTAATCGTTGCGACCGACACGACCGGAACGGCGGCGTCTGAAAAGACGCAACTCCTGCGGCATCAACGCGATTAGAGTTTCTGCTTGTAGAATCGCACCACGCGGCACAGAATCTGAACTCACTTCGGCCGGAATAATCCAGGAGCCCCCTACCATGGCCACCACGCCACGATTTCCCGACACCGGTGAGAGCGATTTGCCTCGCGAACTTGTTGACCTCGCCCAAAAGATCGCCGAGTTGCCCGCGCCGCTGCAAAAAGATTTGGAATCGGCGTACTGCCGAGTCGTCGAATCGGTTCGCCGTCGCCGTCGCATTCTGGCGTTGGTTCAAGAAGCGCTCTCGCAATTGCGGCTCGACATCAAGTATTTGATGTTCGATCTGGAAGCGACTCGCAAGGAGCGCGACGAGCTCAAATTGCAGACGGAACAAGACTAATCGGTCACGCCTCCGAGATCGCAATCATCATTCGGTGATTACCGCAACGGCTTCGATTTCGATCAGCCAGTCGGGGCCAACCAGAGCTGAGACCCCTACCAGCGTGCTGGCGGGCGGGTGCTCGGCCCAGACGTAACGGCTGCGAACTTCGCGGATGATCGGCACGTGCTCTGGCTTGAGCCCCACCACGAAGAGGCTCGTCTTCACCACGTCACGAAACGTCGCCCCGGCTGCGGCCAACGCAAGCGAGACATTGTGGAACGCTTGCTCGGTCTGAGCCTTCATGTCACCTCGACCAACAACTTCACCGCGCTCGTTGATACCAACTTGGCCCGAGATGTGAATCGTTTTGCCACCCGTCGCACAAACGACGTGCGTCCAACCAAACGTCGGGCACAACTGCGGCGGGTTGATGAATTCAACGTTCATGTGGAAATCCTTTCGAGTTGAGATCGTAGGACAGGTTAGCACCGTAGGATGTGGTTGAGTCATCGAGGCCCGCCACAAACAACGGTCTGCATTCTGGTGGGTCTCGATGACTCGACACCACCCTACTGCAATGTTTGAAAGAGTCCGCCAACTCTGATTCCAATGCTTGTGTTCGCCGTGTGGCGACAGTCGAATGCCCGGCATGATTTCCACTGCGATGTTGACGGACTTGGCCGCGTGGCGCAACAACCTCGAACCGGCGGGCGACTGGCCGGCTCGACAGATGGCTCAGCTGGCCGAGGCGGGCGTGTTCGGCTGGCTGATTCCTCGGCGATGGGGCGGCAGCGAACTTGAGGAACCGGATCTTCTCAACGGGTACCTCGAACTGGCAGACGCTTGCCTGACGAGCGCGTTCATCCTGACACAGTTCAACTCGGCCGTGCAGAAGCTGGTGACTTGCGGCCACGCGGAAATTCAAGAAGCATGGCTGCCTCGATTGGCTCGCGGAGAATGTTTCACGACGGTGGGCATCTCGCACCTGACGACGTCACGCTCGCGCGGCCCCGGTCCGGCGGTGGTTGCTCAGCCGGTTGTATCCGGCTTTCGGCTGAGCGGTCGGATTCCGTGGGTGACGGGAGCAATGGCCGCTCAATTGATCGTGATTGGCGGGACCACTCCTAGCGGAGAGCAACTGCTCGCTGCGATTGAAACCACCGATCCTGGTTTGAAGGTCGCCGCCCCGTTGCCGTTTTTGGCGCTGAAGGCGTCGAAGACGGGACCGATCGAATTGCATGATCTGTCGATCCGCCCGGAGCAAATTGTCGCCGGACCTGCTCACGAGGTGCTGAAGATCGGCAGCCGTGGCGGAACCGGATCGCTGACGACGTCGGCACTCGCATTGGGCACCGCCCGATCGACGCTGCGAGCACTGCGTGACGAGTTGGAACAGACACCGAGTTTGAATCTCACGATCTCACAACTGACGGATGAAGGACGCCTATTAGAGCGTGCCTTGTTGGCCGCGGGGCGTTGTGAACCAGAGGCATGGTCGGCAGAGCAGATTCGGTTGCGAGCGAATTCGTATGTCACTCGATTGGCTCAGGCTTATCTTGCCGCCGCGAAGGGGACTGGCTTTGTCAGCGGGCATTCCGCCGAGCGCGCGATTCGCGAAGCGATGTTCTTCTATGTCTGGTCCTGTCCGCAGTCGGTGGTGCATGGCAACCTGCAAGAACTGGCGTGTCCTGATGCCTCCTGGTGAGGCTTTGAAATTGCGCTATTGGACACGGACGGATGCGTATTTGTAGCCGAAATCGTCAGATTTCGGACGTCGCGCCATCGACCTCCGAAATCTGACGATTTCGGCTACATCCGCAGCGACTTCAGTCGAAACGCGCAACTTCAAAGTGGTGAGGATAGCACTACCGACCACTTCCTTAAGAACTCGTTGCGAGTCCGTGTCGGCACCAGTAGATTGGCCGCGCTTGATGCGTTCCTCAGTCGCGAGAGGTTTCGACCATGCTGACCATCGCCGGATCGGAGTCCCAATTCTGCGATGGAATGTCGCGCCGCAGTTGTCTGAGCATTGGCGGACTGGCACTGGGTGGACTGGGACTGCCAGGAATCCTGCGAGCCGAAGCGGCCAGCGGTGCGAAGAACCCGGCGAAGGGGATCATCATGGTCCTGCTGCCCGGTGGCCCGACGCACTTGGATACGCTGGATTTGAAGCCGGACGCTCCGGCAGAAATCCGTGGCGAGTTTCAGCCGATCGCTACGAACGTGCCGGGGATCGAGATCTGCGAACTGCTGCCTCGGCTGGCGTCGATGACCGACAAGCTGACGCTCATTCGCTCGCTGGTTGGCTTCCGTGACGATCACAACACGCATTGGTGCTCGACCGGTTGGGAGTCGCATCCGCCGATGGTCTCCTCGGCCATCGTGCCTGGATATCCTCCGGGCGATTGGCCGTCGATGGGATCGATCCTTTCCAAACAATTCGGACCGCGCGTACCGGGTGTTCCGCCGGCCGTCGATCTGACACCCATTGACCCCGACGCGCGATTCATTCTCCGCACGCCGCCGACTCAACCGGGCTATCTCGGCGCGGCGCATGCCGGCTTTGAGGTGCAGGGAGTCGACCCCCGGAACATCACGCTCAATGGAGCAAGCCTGCGTCGCCTCGCCGATCGCCAAGCGTTGTTGTCCAGCTTTGACCAATTCCGCCGAAAGGTCGATCGCGGCGGACTGATGGACGGTCTCGAAGAGTTTCATCGGCAGGCGTTGGAAGTCCTCACATCACCGCGTTTGGCGGATGCGCTCGACCTGAGTCGCGAAGATGGTTCTGTTCGCCAGCGATACGGCCTGGATCGCCGTTATCCGAACGAGCGTGGCGGCAAGACGCTGTTGGATCAGTTCCTCTTGGCTCGGCGAGTGATTGAAGCGGGGGCTCGCTGCGTCACGCTGGCCTTTACTCGTTGGCCGTTCGGACGCATGTTGTCGGGAGACTTCAACTGGGACTGGCACAAAGACATCTTCACCGAAGCTCGCGGGACTTTGCCGCTGCTTGATCTCGGCCTGTCGGCGTTGATCCAAGATCTCGAAGAGCGCGGCCTGCTGGATGACATCGCCGTCGTCGCCTGGGGCGAGTTCGGCCGCACTCCGAAGATCAACCAGAATGCCGGCCGCGACCATTGGCCCAAAGTGGGGGTAGCACTCGTAGCCGGTGGCGGTCTGCGTTCCGGCCAAGTACTCGGTTCCACCACGCGCTGGGCCGAGGAACCCCTCACTCGCCCAGTCCATTTCCGCGACGTCTTCGCCACGCTCTATCAGCGGCTGGGAATTGATGTCGGCACCACGCAATTCACCGACCTCGCCGGCCGACCGCAATACCTCGTCGGCGAACACCGGCCGTTGCCGGAATTGATGCCGGCTTAAGCACGCCAAGTTCAATGCGAGGCCAACGATCACGCGGATTCGTTGTGGATGTCGCTGCTGTCGAAGTGGACCTCGAAGAGAGTCGTCACTCCGTTGCCACGCGTGCTGTAGCCTTTGCGGATGTGGACGCGCCAGACCAGACTGCCGGTCAGTTCGTCGAGATCCTGTTCGACGGTGGGCACGTAATATTCGCGCGATTCGTGCGGCGCGAGCGGCTTGTCGAGCGGCAAGTTTGCCAAGTCCCAGCCGCTGCCGCTGACGTGGTCATAGGCGATCACGATCTTGGGTTTCTGTCTGGTCTTTTGATCGGCTCGGCAGACGAACTGACTGCTCTTGTACTCGGTGTAGTTGTTGCCGCTGCGGCGGAAGAGAAGTTGATCGTCCAACGGTGCGATCTCTTGGTCCTCGGAAACATTCTCAAACCGCAACCACAGTTTGAGCACCGGGAATGTCGGTGGCCGAGTCTGCTTGGCATCGGAAAAATGCTTGAACTGAATCGGGCCGCGCGTGACCTTCAACACGGTCACCTTGATGTTGCCGAACCGCTGTGAGTCACCGATTTCCAAGTTATGCCCGGCCGTCATCACGGTTCGCGGTGGATACCACTGGAAGCCAGTCTTTTTGGCGGGAACGGGGTCGGGCAACGATTCTAGTCCGGCCCCCGCACCCCCCATTTTCATCTGGTACAGCAGCCAGCCAAAGCCCAACGTCATCGCGCTGGCATAACTTATTAAGACGGCGAACATCGCTTTGGACAAAATCATCAGATGATGGCTGCCTGGCTTGACTGGCGAGACAGCGCTCGGCGACTCGGCGAAGGAACTGACTTCCAAAGCCTCTGAAAAAGGGGGATCGCTTTCAGTAATTGCGGTTGATGCCGGACTGCCAGCGGCGACGTGGACTGGTTGCTCGGCAACGACGGTGGTCTCTCGCAAGGTGGTTGCGGAATCGGAAGCACCAAAGATGTCTGACAGTCCGGAGGGGGGTGCTTCACTGAGTTGCGCAGTGATTGGCTCACTGGCCGTCGGAGCCGAGACGGCCACAGGTTCTGGCGCGACGGGCGGCACAACGGGTTCGATTGGCGAAGCGGCAGCAATCGGTGCGGTCGTTTCGGAGACAGCCAGTTGAGGACTGAGGTCTGGTGGTGGACTCGCAGGTACGGAAGGCGGTTCCGTCGTCGCTGTTTCGGTCGCGGACGCGGCGATCAGCTTCGAGAGCGAGAAGCCGCCGTCGCTCGCCACCGTTGCAGGCGGCTCTTCGATAACGCTCGTGGATGGAGCTTGCGCTTCGGGCTCAACGCTGACCGCGATGGTGGGCACAACGGAGATCTCAACCGAAGGGGACGGCTCAGACTCTGCTCCGGTGAAGGCTCGCATCTCTTCGGTGGGGGGCGCAGGCTCGGAGTTCGCAACCACGGGAGCTGGCGCGACAGGCTCTTCAACGGCCGCCGGAATTGGTTGCGGGATTGGCTCAGGCGTAATCGAAACCGGACTGGGTTCCGGTGGAGCCTCCGGATCGGGAACGTGCAGATGTGCTCCGCAATGCGGGCAGGCCACGACGACGCCAAAATGCTCAACCAATAAATTGCCGCGGCATTGACCGCAGATCATTTCGAACGCCATACAGAACCTCTGTCGAACCCCAGTCCTGGAAACCGGCAACAAACAAATCAGGACGGTTTGGAAAACCATCCTACGGAACACCCGCGAGGTTCCACCAATCTAGCCGGAGCGATTCGTTGACGCGACCGACTCCCTCCGTTTGATGACGGCAGATAGCCAAGATCGGCACATCGCAACGAGCGGCGACCTCCTGCGGGTTCGACGCTACCAGAACCTCCTCAGTCGGAGTGGGTTCGTTAAAGACCAGCCCCGCGATCCGCAGGCCACGCTGCCGAGCGACCTCCACGGTGAGCAACGTGTGATTGATCGTGCCGAGACCCAGCCGCGCGACGATCACCAAAGGAAACAAACTTTTGGCGGCCAGGTCAGCCATTGTCGCGTTGTCGGTCAGTGGGCAGAGCAATCCCCCCGCTCCCTCGATGACCAGAATGTCGCAATCCCTCTGCCAAGCTTCGAAGCCGTGCAGGATCGACTCCCATTCGACTTGGCGTCCCTCTGTTCGAGCGGCGACTGGCGGAGCGAGCGGCGCAAGAAATCGCTGCGAACAAAGCTGGTGATCGGCAACCTCGCGACCTAACGCATCGCGCAGCCGGTCAATGTCGTTCCAGTGCGGATACCCGTTTTCATCTATTGTCGCACCGCTGCACGCCGGCTTGAACACTCCGACGTGATTCCCAGCCTCGCGCAATTCGCGCACGATCGCGCACGCGATGTGTGTCTTACCGACGCCAGTATCGGTTCCAGTGATGAAGAGTCCGCGCATAGTTGTCGTCATTCGTGAGAGGCGAGCCATCGTACTTGCGAGGCCCCACCATCCCAAGAGTCGCAGGGCCGTACCGCGAACGTACTGTTTGCGGTAGGGTGTTGGTGCCACAAATGGACTAGGCGAGCGGGGCGGCGTCAGCCCCCCGGTTCTGCGGTGAATGCACCCGGGCGCTGACGCCGCCCCGCTCGCCTCTCCCATTTCAGAGCCAAGCGAAATGAAAGTCTCCTCTCAAAAGGACGATCTCAGATGGCTAACGAGTTTGCAGGCAAGACGGTTTTGATCACGGGTGGATCGCGAGGAATCGGCCGAGCTGCGGCCGTGCGATTGGCCAGCGAGGGGGCTCGCGTGGGAGTCAACTATGCGACTCGCCGAGACAAGGCGGATGAAGTCGTGCGAGAGATCATGACAGCGGGAGGAACGGCAATTTCCGTGCAAGGGGACGTGACCTCGCCGGAACAAGTACAACGCATGGTGCAGGAGACTCACACGGCCTTCGGGCCGATCGACATGCTCGTGCATTCCGCCGGGTTGAGCATTCTCGAAAAGGCGGAAGACGTCACTTTTGAAACATGGCGGCAGGTCATGAGCGTGAACCTCGACGGCACGTTTCACATCATCCACGCGCTGCAGGACGAGATGATCGCTCGCAAGTTCGGCCGGATCGTGCTGCTGTCGTCGATCGCGGCGTTGCGCGAGCGGAAGAACCAAGTTCATTACTCAGCGGCCAAGGCGGGAGTCATCGCAATGGCCCGCTGCCTGGCGGAAGCCTGGGCCGAGTACAACATCCGCATCAACACCATCTGCCCCGGACTGATCGCGACCGACATGGGCAAACTGATGTCTCCCGAAGCGACGCAGTACGTCATCAACAACACACCGATGCGACGCCTGGGAACTCCCGAAGAAATCGCCGCCGCGATCCGATTTCTGCTCAGCGACGAATCGAGCTTCATGACCGGCCAATCGCT
Source organism: Planctomyces sp. (assembly GCA_005778115.1). Classification (GTDB taxonomy): domain Bacteria; phylum Planctomycetota; class Planctomycetia; order Planctomycetales; family Planctomycetaceae; genus SXKJ01. Next base: position 15,763 of record SXKJ01000423.1, read on the forward strand.
CGTCGTCAGCGGCGGAAGAGTCATGCTGCCGGGTTAGCAATCCACGCGATACCGCCGCAGCTTGTCGGGATCGACATCGATTCCCAAACCGGGGCGTGTCGGCACGGCGATGGTCCCCGACTGAATCTGGAACGGTTCGGCGATGACATCATCCTCCAAGCCGTAGTAGGTCGAGTCGTTCGCTAGCGAATAGGCCGGGCACGCCGCCGCGACGTGCAGCATCGCCGCCGTCTTCGGGCCTAGGTCATGTCCACAGTGCATGATGCACGGCAATCCCGCCGCCTCGCAGACGTGGCCGATCTTCACGCAGGGTAGGATGCCGCCGGCGATGTGCGTGTCCGGCAGGATGAACTCGGCGGCCTCTTCGCGAATGATCGCCATCACGCTGGCCGGATCGGTCACGCTCTCGTTGAGCGCGATCGGCACGCGCGTCTGTCGGCGCAGCTCTGTCGCGTCGGACAACGGCTCGGCGGGGATGGGCTGTTCGAGATATTCGAGGTTGTATTGTTCGAGTTGCCGACACAACTCCGCCGCTTGGGCCGGCGAGTATGCGCGGTTCGGATCAATTCGAAGTTTCAGCCGATCACCAACCGCATCACGAATGCCGCGGACCATCTCCAAGTCCTCGGTCATGTCGGCACCAGCTTTGGTCTTGAGCGTGCTGAAGCCCATCTCGACATACCATCGAGCGAACTCGCCAGCTCGTTCGTAAGTTTGAATCCCCATGCAAGCGGCGAGAGCAACTCGCGGCCGAATCACGCCGCCGAGCAACACTGCCACCGGCAATCCCACGGCTTTGCCGCAGATGTCCCACAGCGCCAATTCGATCCCCGACTTCAATCGCGTTTCGAGCGGGCAGTCCCGATGAAACGCCGCGATGTTCTGCGGGTCTCGGCCAATCAACCATTCGCGTGCCTGCCGTTCCATCAGCCGTCCGCTGAGGTTTGGCAAAAAGTTGACGTTGTGCTCGCCCCAGCCGATCAGCCCCTCGTCCGTCTCGACGCGCACGATGCCGCTCTGCGTCGTGGAACTGCTGCGAATGTGCGAACGATACGGAGCCAGTGGAGCCGTCTGCGGCACCTCAACTATCGTCACAGAAACGTCAATCACTCGCATGGGGATGCCTGCGTCCTGTGAGCCGCAAGGCGTCAACCGCGGGTTGTCTTCATTCAACCCGCGGCTAGCGCCGTGCGGCTCACGAATGGGTTTTCAACACGGCTGGCGAACAGCCAATGTTCGTCAAATCAATTCTCGGATCGGCTGCCCTTCATCGAGCAGATGCTGCGGGCGACCTTGCGGATCGGTGAGCGCGGTGCGGTGCGGGTCGATGCCGAGGTTGTGATAGATCGTGGCAAAGACTTCCTTGTAGTGGACTGGCCGAGCAACCGCTGTGCTGCCGGTGCGGTCGGTCTCGCCGAGTGTGACGCCGCCGCGCAATCCGCCGCCCGCGAGTATCGCGGGGCCAACTTGCGGCCAGTGATGTCGGCCGCCGCTCTTCGGATCGACTCGCGGAGTGCGTCCGAATTCGCCCCACGCGACGATCGTCACGTCGTTCAAGCGGCCGCGCTCTTCCAGATCGGTAATCAGCGTCGCTAGACCGTGATCGACGATCGGCAGCACATGTCGCATCCGTGGAAAATTGTCCGAGTGCGTGTCGAAGTCGCTGATCGACAAGCTGACGCAGCGGACTCCCGCGTCGATCAACCGCCGCGCGAGCAGAAACTTGCGAGTCGATTCCGGTCCCTCTGAGGTGAAGTTCGGTCGGCCAGACGTTTCTCTCAACGTGTAGTGCTCAAGGACTCGCGGGTCTTCTTTGCTGAAGTCGAGCGCGTCGGCGAATCGACCCGACGTCAGGATGCCGACCGCTTGCTGTGTGAAGCGGTCCATCGCAGTCATCATGCCAGCGGCATCGACCTCCCGGCGAAACGAATCGAATTGAGCCAGCAGCGTCGTCCGGTCGCTCAGCCGATCGACATCGATCGCACCGTCGAGCTTCAAGCTGACCGAGTGATTCGTTCCCAGCCGAGCCAGTTCGTTCTTCATGCCCGGTTCAAGTTCTCGCGCGAACATCTGCGAGATATCCGGTCGAAACGCCTGATACGCCGGGCCAAGAAATCCCGGCCGAGCACTGTTCCGCACCAACGCGCGGCCCTGCATTAGATCGACGAACGAGGGAGCGGCATCCGACGTCGAACCTTGCAGCTTCGAGATCACCGCCCCCAATGCCGGCCGACCGCCGAGCGATTGCAATTCCTTCGCAACGAATCCCGACTGACATTGAAAGGCATCATGAGCCCCCGCCGACCCAACCAGCGACCTCACGAACGCGACGCGATCCGCGATGCTCGCCAGCCTCGGCATCAACTCACAGATTTGAATGCCGGGCACCGCCGTCGCGATCGGATCGAACTCGCCCCGAATCTCGACCGGGGCCTGCGGCTTCAAATCAATCGTGTCCAATTGCGGAGGACCACCATCAAGATGGACGAAGACAACCGCCTTCGACAATCCCCGCGAGCCCGCCGCCTCTTCCGCCCGCAACCACTGCGCGAGCGACGCGACCGCTCCACCAAATGCTCCGGCTCGCAAAAACCCGCGCCGGTCTAACCCGCCGTCCGAAGCAATTGTCGTTCGCGAATCGAATCCCATGAGCGCCTCCCCACGAATCCACATCGGCTGAAACGAGGCAGACTCTACCGTCGAATTCCCGGTTCGTCACCCAGGAAATGCGTCTCTCGATTCGCCCAACGACCAAGCTCAGCAGCGGCGGCCGCGACGAGTGACAGTATACTAAGAATAACGAGGACCGCCGCCGCCGTCTGCTGGAGCGACTGGTTCGGCAGCTCCCCTATTCTCTGACCTTGATTGCGACGATCGTCACATCATCCTGTTGTGCTACACCTCTACAGAATGTATTGATCGCCGTTTGTACGGAATTCACAATGCCCTGTGCGTGGGATCGTCGGCAAGTCTTGATTAGATCGAACAAACGCGGTCGCCCAAAGAGTTCGCCGTCGGGGGAAAACGCCTCATAAACGCCATCGGTCACGACCAAAACCAACTCCCCAGGTTTCAGGTCAATTCGATCCGACGTTTGGAATTCTGCGGTCGGAATGCCTAAAGGCGAATTCTCGCTCTGCAAGTGGTGCTTGATCAGGCCGGAATCATCGAAGACGTAGATGTCGTGCCCCGCACCACAAAAGACGGACGAGCCTGTTTGTAGAATTAGCTCCAGAGTGGCCAACGTGACAAACTGCTCTCCTGGATAATCTTCACATATCGTCCGGTTGACACCGTTAACTGCTTCCATCAGGCTCTTTCCTGTTCGGAGCAGCGTCCGGAGACTGCATTGGGCTGTCGCAGCGCGAATCGCAGGTCCGAAACCATGTCCAGACACGTCGCCGACGGCAATCACCAAGTTCCCATTCGGAAGCTTGATGAAATCGAAAAAGTCACCACCTGTTTCGTTGGCCGGCTCGCATACTCCGGCGATATCAAAGCCAAATAACTGCGGTGGCGTATTAGGAAAAAGCGATCGCTGGATCTCACGGGCTACGGTGAGATCTCTCGCCAGGCGTACCCGTTGCGAGATATCAACCACCGTGGCAAGCACATAGGTCTCAGTCTCCGCCGTCATTGAGCCCAACGCGAGTTCCGCCGGAAACTCGCTGCCGTCTTTGTGTAGGCCCAATACCTCACGCCCGAGTCCCATTTCCCTTGGGACAGGGTTGGCGAAAAAGCTGCCGACGTGCTGAGGGTGTTCCGCACGACATCTTTCGTGGATCAGTTGTTCACTCGGGCGGCCGCCCATTTCTTCGCGGGTGTAGCCGAACACCTGTTCGGCCTTGGAGTTGAGCAGCACATTCTTGCCTGGACGGTTCACCATAATCATGGCAGAAGGGAAAGACTCAATGAGCAATCTTATTTTTTTCGGCGGCATGCACGCGCGCACTGATGTCTCGCACCATGGCAAGTACCAGCATCACGTCGTCCAACTCGATGGGCGTGAGACCGATCTCTACTGGAATCTCTCGGCCATCTTTGTGGCGACCGTAGAGATCCTTACGAACGCCAATAGCAATCGGCCGAGGGTCGCGAAAGAAGCCATCGACCTGCCGAGGATGTGTCTGACTGAAATGGTGAGGCACGAATGTCTCAATCGGTTGACCGATCAGTTGCTCGGAAGTGTATCCGAACAAATGTTTGGCTTGATCGTTAACAGCAACAATTTCCCTTCCTGACCGCACGAGAATCGCACAATCGGGCATCGATCCCATGAACGCGAGAATCCATTTGGATTCCCTCACGCTTTTGACACATTCCGCCAGAATGGACGGAAGCGCGTCAGTTCATTGGGTTGCGTGAGTAGTTTGCTGCGATTCGTTATGCGGCGATGACATTTGGAGTTCCTTGAGACACCCTGACGATCGCCGCCGGACTAGTGATTGGCTTGCGCCGGCGAAACCTATCCCGGTGGCACCATGCGGGGGCGTTACCTGCGACGCTTCGGGTCGCATGGAAACGCAGGCCCAAACCCGCGTCAACTATCCCGCTAACGATACTTGCGCACGCTGCTCGGCCTCTGCCGCCGAACGACACGGTTAACCGGGCCGCGGCCAACCGACCCTGATTTCAGAGACCGCGCGGCCCGCGGCTCCGGTTGAACCGATTGTTCGTCGGCTTTGTCGATGATGGTCGAAACTGGCACACGATTTGATTCACGGCGGTGCAGACACCTTATCCGAGAATGCCAATCGAGCCAATCAGCAAAATTGAAGATGTGATCAGGGCGGTCTTTCCGATTACGCAAGATTGTGTAATCGCGCCAAGAACAATTGCCGCGATGGAGAATGCTACAAAGACACCATATCTGTGCATCGTAACCTTTTGTTCGTAAATGCGCCCCACCATTGCAACCGCAATACCGAGAAGAACGCCGGCAAGTGACAGCGTTAATGCAACTCGGTCAAGTGAGAGTGATGTCTTCTCAGTGCTCATGCAATTTCTCCATGATTGGAAAGTTGGATTTTCAAAAACGTATTCGGACTTCTCGTCACAATCTTGGGAATCGGTGGAAATGAATGCGCGCCTGCGAGCTTGCGGACGAACGTTTAATTGAGCAGCGTGCAGCCTAACTCGACCAAGTGCTGACGGCTGGTCAATCGGGTTGGCGAGCAGAATGCCGATGAAAATGCGGCTCGTCAATCAATTCGGTTGAGAAAGGTTGAGGATTCGACAGCGAGTTAGGCAGCGTGCTGCCACCCCTTTCAAGGTCTTCGCTTTGATTGTTTCTTGGTGGTTTGGTGAGGTGGTTTCTTGGCGAGGAGTTTAGCGGTGGAGACATGGTGGTTTTTCTTTCCGCTGGTTTGTTTGGGGCGAGGTTTCTTCGGGCCGC
>SXKJ01000424.1 GCA_005778115.1 Planctomyces sp.
CGGGGCGGCGTCAGCCTCCCGGTGCATCGGCGAATAGACCGGGTGGCTGACGCCGCCCCGCTCGCCTGTGTTGTTCGCGAACTTGCACGCTATAAACTTTCGACGTGCGTGTTGAACTCGATTCGGTTCGCGACGTTCTTTCAACAGGACTCTCCGATGACTCGAAATTGGAAACTGTGCTGTTTCGGTTCGGCCACAATCTTGGCGATATCGCTGGGTTTGACGGCGGAAGACAAGCTCCCCGCGCCGGTGACTCGCAAGATCGACTTTGTCAAAGACGTGCAGCCGATCTTTCGTGCCAAGTGCGATTCATGCCACGGTGCGAAGAAGCAAGAGTCCGCTTACCGACTCGATCACAAACCGTCGGCGTTGCGCGGCGGCGACATCGGGCCAGCAATTGTGCCGGGCAAAAGCGGTGAGAGTCCGCTGATTCGATACGTCGCGGGACTCGATCCCGATCTCAAGATGCCGCCGGAAGGGGAGCGGCTCACTGCCGAACAAATCGCAATCCTCCGAGCTTGGATCGATCAAGGAGCCAACTGGCCAGAGTCAGCGTCGATCGAATTGAAATCGAAAGGAGCCGATCACTGGGCATTCAAGTCGCCGGTACGGCCGTCTGTGCGTCTTGTCCGGCCGATGGCTGATGGCCGTAAGCCGATGGCCGTTATTCCAAATCCTGTATCTCAAATTTCAAGTCTCAAATCTCAAATCCGAACCCCGATCGACCACTTCATCCTCGACCGCCTGCAACGCGAGGGCCTGACACTCTCCCCAGAAACCGATCGTGTCACCTGGCTGCGACGGGTCAGCCTAGACCTGATTGGCCTCCCGCCCACGATTGAAGAAGTCGATGCGTTCGTCGCCGACAAATTCCCCGATGCGTTCGACAAACAAGTCGAGCGACTGCTCGCTTCACCGCATTACGGTGAGCGGTGGGCGCGACATTGGCTCGACGCCGCTCGGTACGCGGATTCAGACGGCTTTGAAAAGGATAAGTCGCGACAGACATGGTTCTACCGCGACTGGGTGGTCAACGCGCTGAATCGCGATCTCGGCTACAACCAGTTTCTCACCGAGCAACTCGCGGGCGATCTGCTGTCGAACGCGACACAGGATCAAATCGTCGCGACCGGGTTCTTGCGGAACTCGATGCTCAACGAGGAAGGGGGAGTCGATCCCGAACAGTTCCGCATGGACGCGATGTTCGACCGCATGGAGGCCGTCGGCAAAGCGATGCTCGGCCTGACGATTCAGTGTGCTCAGTGCCACGACCACAAATTCGATCCGCTGACGCAGCGCGATTACTACCGGCTATTCGCGTTCCTCAACAACGATCACGAGGCGCAATCAGTCGTGTACTCGGAAGCCGAGCGTATCCAGATCACCGACCTCCGCCACGAGATCAACGACATCGAAGAGGAACTCCGCAAGGCGATACCCGATTGGCAGCAGCGACTCATGGATTGGGAAAAGCCGTACCGCGACCGTCAGGGAGCGGCCGTATCCGAACACTCCACCGGGCCGCTCCCTGACGGTCGCGGTACGGATTGGACGACACTCCAACTCACCCACATCGGTGACAACGGCCAGCGGTACTTTGATCAAGGGGACGGCTCGATCCTCGCGGCCGGCTACGCGCCCACAAAATTCGGAGCCGTGTTTCAGTCGCAAGCGCTCGATCTAAAGAACATCACGGCCATCCGCATCGAATTGCTCAACGATCCGAACCTGCCGTGCAACGGACCCGGCCGCAGCTTTATGGGGACTTGTGCTCTGACCGAGATCAGCGTCGAGGCGGACAACGCGGGACCGCCCCTCGCTCCGAAGCAGCCGGTCAAACTCGTCGCGGCAACAGCCGACTACGGAAATCCCGAACGAGTGCTCGAAGCGAATTTCTTCGACAAGACCGACAAGCGCCGCGTGACTGGGCCGGTCGCGTTTGCCATCGATGGCAAGGATGAGACCGCCTGGGGCATCGATGCTGGGCCAGGCCGCCGCAATCAACCGCGCAATGCCGTCTTCGTCTTCGACAAGCCCGTCGGATACGAAGGTGGAACCGTGCTGAAGGTGACTCTCAAGCAGATGCACGGCGGTTGGAACAGCGACGACCACATGAACAACAACCTCGGCCGCTTTCGATTGTCGGTGACGACGGCCGAGAAACCCATTGCCGATCCGGTGCCGGTTGCCGTTCGCATCACGTTGTCAGTCGCTCGCGAGCAACGCTCACCCGCTCAGCAAGCGGCGATCTTTTCCTATTGGCGAACGACTGTCGCCGAGTTCGCGTCCTTCAACGATCGCATCGAAGCGGCTCTGCAACGCTGGCCGAGCGGTTCGACTCAGTTGGTGCTCATGCCTCGTGAGAAGCCGCGCGATACGCGAATGCTGGCTCGCGGTGATTTCTTGAAGCCGACTCGGCCAGTGGAGTCAGGTGTCCCAGAGTTTTTGAATGACTCGGCGAGCCGGGCGGCGTCAGCCCTCGGACGATCTGAGCCGTCGAACGATGTCCGGGGGCTAACGCCCTCCGGCTCACCCAATGATGGCTCTCGACTCACTTTCGCTCGCTGGCTGACCCATCGAAGTCATCCGACGACCGCGCGAGTCATCGTCAATCGCGTCTGGCAGGCGTACTTCGGCACCGGCCTCGTCAGCACCAGCGAAGACTTCGGCACACAAGCCGAACCGCCAAGTCATCCCGAACTGCTCGACTGGCTGGCCGTCGAATTTATGGACCACGGTTGGAGCTTCAAGTATCTGCATCGGCTCATCACGTCGAGCGCGACGTATCGCCAATCGAGCCGCGTCACTCCCGAACTTTACGAGCGTGACCAATTCAACCGTCTGCTGGCGCGCTTCCCGCGACAGCGCGTCGAAGGGGAGATCGTCCGTGACATCGCACTCGCCGCGAGCGGCTTGCTCAACGAGAAGCTCAGCGGCCCGGCGATCTTCTCACCGTCCCCGGCGTTTTTGTATCAGCCTCCCGCCAGCTACGGCCCCTTCACCTGGACCGAAGAAACGGGGGCCGAGCGTTATCGTCGCGGCCTCTACACGTTCCGAAGACGCTCAACGCCGTACCCGATGCTGACCAACTTCGACACGCCCAACGCCGATGCCGCCTGCGTTAAACGAACTCGCAGCAACACGCCGCTACAAGCACTGACAACGCTCAACGAAGTCGTCTTTCTCGAATGCGCCCGCGCGTTGTCGCTGCTGACGCTGACCGAAGGAGGTTCTGATGACTCCGCTCGTCTGACCTTCGCCTTCCGCCGCTGCGTCTCACGCGATCCGATCGCCGCCGAACAGAAGATGCTGTTGAGCTTGCTCCATCAACAACGGATTAAGTTCTCGCAGGCTGATTCGAAACCGTGGGAGCTCGCCACCAACGATCCGGCAAAACCTCCGGTGCTGCCCAACGGGGTCACTCCCGCCGATGCCGCCGCCTGGACCGTCGTGGCTCGCGTGCTTCTGAACCTTGATGAAACGGTGACGCGGGAGTGATGAAGCCAAAGAACACTAATCCGCACTGATTCTTCGCTAATCCGATCAGTGCAGATTAGCGTCGATCAGTGTTCCAAATTTCTTTGCAGAGAGTTCGGTCATGCTCAACCTTCAACTTCACCTCGATTCCGTCCGACAAGCGATCACTCGCCGTTGGTTTTTCAGAGATTGCGGCGTCGGTTTAGCTTCGGCCGCATTGGCATCACTGCTGACGAATGACCGAGCCGAAGCGGTCGCCACGAATCCGTTGGCCGCGCGGCAGCCGCATTTCGCTCCGAAGGCCAAGCGGGTGATTTACCTCTTCATGGCTGGAGCTCCCTCGCATTTGGAACTGTTCGACAATAAGCCGGAGCTGGCCAAGTGGGACGGCAAGCTGCCGCCGCCGGAGTTGATCAAGAACTACCGCGCGGCGTTCATCAATCCGAACTCGACGCTTTTGGGACCGAAGTTCAAGTTCGCTCGACACGGAAACTGCGGGTCCGAGTTGTCCGAGTTGCTGCCGCACTTGGCTGGCGTCGTCGATGACATCGCAATCGTGAAGTCGATGGTTACAGATGCGTTCAATCATGCTCCGGGCCAGATCATGATGAATACCGGAGCCCAGCAATTCGGCCGGCCGAGCCTCGGCGCATGGACGATGTATGGACTCGGCAGCGAGGCTCAAGACCTGCCGGGGTTCATTGTCTTCTCGTCCGGCAAGAAGGGGCCGAGCGGCGGGCAATCGAACTGGGGCAACGGCTTTCTGCCAACGGTCAACAACGGCGTGCTGTTCCGGTCGTCGGGCGAGCCAGTGCTGTTTCTCGACAACCCGCGCGGCATCGACTCGCAGACGAACCGCGAATCGCTCGACACGCTGCGTCAGTTGAATGAACTTCGGCTCGGCGCGGTGGGCGATCCTGAGATCGCCACGCGGATCAGCGCCTTCGAGATGGCCGCTCGGATGCAGACCAGCGCGCCGGAGTTGATGGACATCACCAACGAACCCAAGCACGTCCTGGAGATGTACGGCGCGGAGCCGGGCAAGGCTAGTTTCGCCAACAACTGCCTGCTGGCTCGGCGCTTGGTCGAGCGTGGCGTCCGCTGCGTCCAACTATTCCACGAAGCCTGGGACCATCACGGGGGTTTAACCGGCGGACTCAAAGAGCAATGCGGTGCGACCGACAAGCCTGCCGCCGCGCTGCTGCGCGACCTCAAGCAACGGGGCCTGCTCGACGACACGCTGGTCATCTGGGGGGGCGAGTTCGGCCGCACTCCGATGGTCCAAGGAGGCAATGACGGCCGCGACCATCACCCGAATTGTTTCAGCATGTGGCTGGCCGGCGGCGGCGTGAAGCCGGGCACCACGCTCGGCAAGTCCGACGAGTTCGGCTTCAACGCGACCACCGACAAGGTCCACGTCCACGATTTGCACGCCACGATCCTGCACCTGCTCGGCTTCGACCACACCAAACTGACCTACCGCTTCCAAGGCCGCGATTTCCGCCTGACCGACGTGCATGGAAATGTCGTGACGAAGCTGCTGGCGTGAAGACCGTGATCGCGGAAGTCCAAGACCATGAATGAGCAGCACGCGATTCAATTGCCACCGGAGTGGGTTTTCCCAACCCCCGAACAAACGGAATACCTTCTTCGAGAATTAGGAACCGAGGCTCCGGTCGAACACGTTCTGTATCAACAACCTGTCGAAGTCTTCGCCGTCCGGACAACCTGTGACGATGTCGCATATCGGCTGATCGAATCTCCTGAGCGAATCGTTGTGGTTCATCTCACTTGGGTCGGCCACACTGAGTGCGAAGGGCATCCCACCGTCGAATTCGACGGTTCGATCCCGGAGTTCTGTGGCTTTTGTGAGCGTCAGTACGCAGAGTTCGTAGAGCACCAAAAACTGGTTGCCGAGATCATGGAACGCCGCCGCGAAGGACAGCAACGGCTGTAATTCTCGCCATTCTGGATCGGCTCAGCACTCGCAACGCCGGCACCCTTGTCGGAGTGCGATGATTCGATCGGGAATCTTTGGCCGGCAGTGTCGCTGCGCTGGATCTCAGTGTTGCTTGGCTGGGTCACGAATCAGTTTGTGACACTCGATGCACGAGCGACTGAGTTTGACCCAGGCTTCCAACGCTCCGTCGATGTTTTCGTCATCGGAGTGACGGATGAGCTCCTTGGTGGCGAACTCAAACGCATTGAGTTGTCCCTGATAAGCGGATTTCTTTGAGAATTCACTTTTCTTCTTCAGCCAATCTTCCATGACATTCATCACCGCCATTAACTGAGCCCGCTTTTTGACAGTTTCCAATTCTCCCTGCGTCAGGGCGGCGAAGATCTGTTGTGCGGAATGCAATTTGGCCTGCATCCAGCGATCCCCTTCGTCCGCCTTTTGAACGGCGACGGACTCCTTTGGGGTCTCCTTGGGTTTTTGCTTTTCTTTGTCGGCGGCGACGACGGCCACCGCGACGGCGGTCACAACTAGCAACGTGGCGATCAGTGTGAAACGTTTCATGAGAATCTCCTTTGTAGAAGAGGGCTCTCCGCCATTCGTGTTGATTTCGGTGCCATGTGAGCCGCAAGGCGCTAGCCGCGGGTTCTTTTCCTCGACCCGCGGCTAGCGCCTTGCGGCTCACGAATTCGTGTTCAACACGAATGGCGGAGAGCCTAGAAAAGTCATCCGAAGCGTCAGCGAGGGTGAGCCTTTCAGAACGGGAAACCTTCGTAATCTGGTGAAGCGTCCGCCCTCGAAGACGTTTCGAGGTTGTGAGTTTTTGGAGCCGCGCCCGCCTCCGCGCGTAATCGCACAGATTCGGCGTATCCTTTCCGCTCACCAATGAAATGAGGATCGCAGGGCCAACTCATGAAATGCGTCCGATTGAGGACTTTCAGCAAGGAACCGCACATCTCTCCTGGCAAAAGGCAAAGCCCATGCCGGTCTCACGGACAGAATCCGGTACTCGTCGCACGACGTCACGTCCGCGTCCGGAAGTAGAGGTGTTTGATGAGTTCCATCGTGAGGCCATAGAGAATCGCAATCCCCGCGATGATGCCGAGAAGTGAAACTGACGGCGGAACGAATTCGAGAGCCGCCGCGAATGGAGAGAACGGCAGCAGGACGGCAACCACCGCGACGCTGCCGGCGGCGATCAGCAACCAGCGATCGGGTTGGCTGCGGAAAAATGGACGTTGAGTTCTCACGGCCAACATGATGATTAGGCCGGTCAGCACCGAGACGATCCACCAGACGGTGCGGAACTCGGCAATCGTCGCTTGATAGCCGAGCAGCAGGCAGCCGAACATCAGCATGAATCGGGTCAAAGCCCGCACGTCCCAGCGTCGCGGGCGGTCGATGACTTCGGGATCGACGCTGTCGGTGGCCAGCGCCATCGCCGGGAAGTCCGCCAGCAGATTGACCATCAAAATCTGCACCGGCAGCAGCGGCAGGAACGGCAACAGCAACGAAGCGACCGCGATGCTGAACATGTAGCCGAAGTTTGCGCTCACGCTGAAGAAGACATACTTCAGGGTGTTGGTGAGGGTCTTGCGGCCCTCACGCACCCCCTGCACCAGCACGCCCAAGTCTTTGTTGAGCAACACGACCTGAGCCGCCTCGCGCGCGACATCGACCGCGCTGGCCACTGAGATCCCGACATCGGCGGCGTGTAGTGCGGAGGCGTCGTTGATGCCGTCTCCCAGGTAGCCGACGATGTGTCCTGACTTCTTCAGCGCGAGGATGATCCGTTCTTTCTGATTCGGCTCAACTTCAGCGAACAGCTCCACATCGCGGGCCTGCGTGCGGAGTGCATCGTCGCTGAGCTTGCGCAATTCCGAGCCGGTCAGAATTCGCGGCTCGCGAATGCCGACCGACCGTCCTCGCGACGGCGCGATTGTCGCCCGTGATGATCTTCAGGCCGATCCCCAATTGCTCCAACTGACTTAGCGTTTCGCCGATGCCCGCTTTCGGTGGATCGAAGAAGACTAGGAAGCCGAGAAACGTCATCTCGCGTTCGTCGGAGTTGCTGATCCGTGTGACGCTCAGCTTTCGACTGGCCAGTCCCAGCACGCGGTAGCCTTGCTCGCTCAGTTCCGTGAAACGCCGCGTGATCAATTCGTGCTGCGAGGCGATCGGTACGATGTCGCCGGCAGGCAACTCGACGAAGTTGCACACCTCGACAACGTTGGCCAACGCACCCTTCGTGATGATCAGCGTGCTTCCGTGATCGTCCACCAGCAGGCTGAGTCGCTTGCGGACGAAGTCATACGGATTCTCATCCAGCTTGCGGACGCCGCTCAGATCGAACTCGCGATACGAGCGGACGGCCTCATCAATCGGGTTCGCGAAACCGGTTTCGAACACCGCGTTGAGATACGCCAGTCGCAAGACCTTCTCGCTGGACACGCCCGCCAGGTTTTCGGCCGAGTGCAATTGCACGACCCCTTCGGTCAGCGTGCCGGTCTTGTCCGAGCAGAGCACATCCATGCTGCCGAAGTTCTCGATCGCCAGCAGTTGCTTCACGATAACCTGTGCGTCCGCCATCGCCTTCGCTCCGGGCGCCAGCACGACGCTCGTGATCGCCGGTAACAACTGCGGAGTCATTCCGACCGCCAGCGCCAGCGCGAACAGCAACGACTCGACCACCGGACGCTTGAAATAGACGTTGACCGCAAACACGACGATCACCAGCACCAGCGTGACCTTGATCAATAGGTTGCCGAAGTTTCGCAGGCCGCGCTCAAAGCCGGTTTCCGGAGGCCGTTGCTCCAATCGCGTTGAGACCTGTCCGAATTCCGTGCTCCGTCCCGTTCGCACCACGACGGCGTTCGCAGTCCCGCTGATGACGTGCGTGCCGAGAAACAGGACGTTCGTCCGCCGATTCAAAGGCGTGTCCGACGGCAACACGCCGATCGTTTTCTCGACCGGAAAACTTTCACCGGTCAATGCGGCCTCATCGACGAAGAGGCTGTTCGATTCCAGCAACCGGCAATCTCCGGGAATCAGCGTCCCCGCTCGCAACAGTACGACGTCGCCGCCCACGACGTCTTGCAACGGAATCTCCACCGGCACGCCGTCGCGCAGCACCGTGGTTTTCGTCTCGATCATCGCCAGCAGCCGAGCGACCGCATTCGCCGCACTCCGTTCCTGCCAAAAGCCGAGCAGGCCACTCGCCAACAGAATCGCCAAGATGATCCAAGCATTCGTGGCATCATCGAGCAGATACGACAGCACCGCCGACACCGCCAACAACAGGATGATCGGGTTGTTGAACTGCGACAGCAGGATCGCCACATCCGAACGCCGTTTCCGCCGCAGCCGCGTCGCTCCATTCCGAGCGAACCGCTCGGCCGCCGCGGCATTGCTCAACCCGCCGGACGAGGTTTCCAGTCGCGACAACAACTCGGAAGCATCCTGACTCCAATACCCTGAGTCCGAGATGCGTGTCGTTTCCCTCGACAATGCGGTAGCGCCTTTCATCGATTCGGACACGGTCACGGCGTGACTTCCTCTCAGTAAACGCCTTAGTGATACAGGAACAGCGGTGCGTGAGACTTGTGCAGCAATGTCGTTGTCACCGATCCCACGAAGACCTCGCGGAGCCAGCTCTTGCCGAACGCACCCAACACGACCAAGGCTGGACGGGTTTCCTCAATGAGTCGCAAGAGTGCGTCGCTGGGTGCCTCATCAGAGGTGAAACAGGTCACGTCGATCTTGAAGCCGTGAGCTTCCAAGAACTCGCTGGCGAGCGTCGTGTCGTACGCCAAATCCCCTAGTGATTTCTCAATCGTGACGAGCCGGATCGGCAGATCGGCAAACAGTCCGAGTCCGACGAAGGCGGCCAACGTCCGGGCCGCTTGCGGACTGCCGTCGTAAGCCACCAGCACGGAACTCGCCGAGTACGTCAGCCCGCTGACGCAGACAATCGGACGCACGGCTTGCTTGATGCTTTTCGCGAGCGTGACGGTTGTCGGCGCGATCGAATTGGTGGACTCCAGCCGCTGATGTCCCACGACCAACAGATCCGCTCGCTGAGCATGTTGCGTCAGCCGATCGGCGGCATTGCCACGAGTCATGAACGATCTGTGCTGCACGCCCGCGATTTGACAGGCCCGGTCAAATTCCGCGAGGACTCCTTCCAGGCGCTGCTCGGCCTTCGCGAGCACGATCTGACCTCGTTCGGCTTTGAATTGACCGCCTCCCAGCGGAACAGATTCCGCAGGGGCGAGCTGTTCGTCGTCGAGTACTCCGACCCCGATGACTTTGGCATCGTGTGCCTGCCCCCACTGCATCGCGCGCCTTGCCGCCGCTTGACTGCTCGCCGAACCCGACACACCCACCACGAGTGATTTCAACATCGCAGATCCTTCTCGGTCTTGATAGCCCACGCGATTTCAATCGCGTTGAATGAATCGCAGGAAAGCAAACACCGCGCCGTCAGCACCAATGCCGTGTCGGAGTAGCAACGGTCGCCAGACCGCGGGAACGGAGCCGCAATTCGTGACTCATCCACGCTCTGGCGAGCGTGTTGAAAGAGTGTGGCACGACGCTCCGCGTCGTGAGTCTCACGCGAATTGTTCAGAACAAATGAGTTTTCATCTGCGACGCGAAGCGTCGCACCACCGATTTTCTCCCACGCTCTGGCGAGCTTGGCTACGGGGCGATGCGCGCGGCGATGGGCGAACCCGACTCACCGGCGATGTGCGTCATAGCGCGCCCGGTGTGCAGTGACGATAGCGCGACACTCGCTGAGTTGCTGTGTGTTCTGAGCGCCATCGCCAGCGTTCCGCTGCGGCAAGACATCGCTGTTACCGGCTCGGACAATCAACGCGGCCAGGTCCAAGCGATCGGTGCGGCCAACGAGAGGGTCGAGGGTTTCTTCGACATTTGCCGCCTACTTGGACTGCCGAGCCAGCAAGGTGTCTGTTTACCTTACGCCAACCTGAGACATCTTGTCCTGCGAGACGACGTCAATGCGGCGATTGCCGCCGGTCAGTTCCACATCGGGCCGGTGGCTTCGGTGGACGATGCGATTGAACTCTTCACTGGTCTGCCAGCCGGTGCCATCGCACAAGCAGACACGTTTCACAGCCGCGTCGCTCGACGTCTCCAGGAAATGTCAGCCGCCCTCAAAAAGCGTTACCACGCCGAGCACGTCACCACGGTCACCGATCAGACACCCAGCGACCCACGCCCGCCTCTACCTGGCAGACCGTAAACCGACTCTCAGAGCCGCGTTGCCAATCGGTGAGAACTTCAGTCGCCAGTTCTCGGATCGTCGCTGGATGCGGCCTGAATCAAGTCGATTTCCGCACGCTCGTGTGCCTGCATTTCTTTGTAGAACTCATCGAAGTGGTTCTTGGCGGACACCCAGGCGGCGAAGTGTTCGCTGGTCACCGGAACGGAGGCGATCAGGCTATCGAGCCGTTCGCGCAATCCAACGTGCTGTTTCAGCAGAGCACTCTCTCGATCTTCGAATCTCCAATTGCACCAAGACTGGTCAGGCAGCAGTCCCTGATCTTCCTCGACTGCGAACGAATATCGCGAGAGCCAACGTGAATCCGAAACGAAGTTGCGGATCGTTCATGAAGCTAAAAATCTCCGCCTCCGCCAAAGTCGCCTCCGTCTCCGCCGCCGAAATCGCCACCACCAAAGTCGCTGCCGCCGCTGTCGGAAGAGCCGGAATCGGACCAGCCGCCATTGTTCGATGAGTCGCCCATAGGCGAATGCCTGTCGTTTGCCGAGGCGTGATGATCGGAGAATTGGTTGTAGAGCCAGTTGCCCGCCATCGCACCGAAGAGGCCGCCGGTCAGTCCGCTCCAGAATCCTCCGCCTCCGCCACCGTACCCGCCCATGCCTCCAGGGACATTGCTCTGTCCGCCGCCGAACAGTCTCGCCATGAACGAAAACAACAGAATGCCCCCGATGATCAAGACGACGATGAACAGGAAATTGCCGCCATTCGCCTGAGGTGCGTGAGGCGCGGGCGCTGGCTTAGGGGTTGTATTCGCGACCGGCTTGTGGCCCGGCGCAGCAGCCTTGTGCTTGTTGCTGCTTAACCCATCGAATGTTGTCGCGAGTTGCTCCACCACGTCCGTCAGAGTCTTGTCGTACTCCTTCGCCTTAAAGCCAGACAGCAACTTCTCGCGGACAGTCTGGGCCTGAGCCGCACCGAAGCCCGCATGTTGGATCGCGGTACCAGCCCACAGACGCAGGTGCGAGGGATTCTTGCAGATCAACACGAACACGCCGCGAGATTTCGTGGCCTCGGCTCGGTCGTGCTGCCACTGCTTGAAGAACGTCTCGCGTTGCGATTTATCCATCTTCGCGACCGCTTCGACTTTGTCGGCCGGCACGGTGGCAAAAGTCTCGATACGAATCTCGTGTCCCGATTTCTGTTCAATCGCTCGAATCTTCTGATTCGCTTGGGCGAGCACGTCGGCATTGAAGAAGCTGCCGCCATCCAAGACATCGGCCGCACGGAGAATGGCCGGCGAGAGCAGCATCGTTGCCACCAACAGCCCGATCGTTAGACGCGAGTGCATTCGGATTCGCAACATGGCTGGAGACTCCCGCAAGGTCTGGTGATGGTTTCGCAATCGTCCGGCAATGACCTCGACAATCGCGGAGCCATCCTAACAACTGGATTGATCTCGTGACGAGTTGCGATGTGCTCCACCCTGCTGGTGGGCTTCCGCGAAGAACTCGTTGCTCGCGCTTTCGATTCGATTTCGTTCGGCCTAGACTCGGTTGAGTGAGCTTTCAACGCACGATTCATGGAGCTTTATCCGCCGTCGCCCGCCGAGTGGTCGTTCCGGCGTATGCCGGGCGTTACCGGCGTTTTGAGAGGTTGCTGCACGAGGCGCGCCGCGTTCAACGAGACATGTTGTTTGGCTGGCTGCGTCGTTGTCGTGACACTCGATTCGGACGCGACCACGGATTTGCCGAGATCAACTCGGTGGAGGACTATCGCCGCCGAGTTCCCATTGCGCGGTATGACTATTTCGCGCCGTATATCAACGCGGTTGCGCGTGGTGAGTTCACGGCTCTGTTTCCTCCGGAGGAGCGCATCGAGCGGTTCACGATCACGACCGGGACAACTGGTGCTCCTAAGCTCAATCCTGTGACGCGACCGTGGCTCAAGGAGTACCGCCAGTCGTGGGATTTGTGGGGCGGGAAAATGTTGTTCGATCATCTCCCCAAAGTGGGAACCAAGATCGTTCAACTCATCGGCTCGTGGGACATGGGACGGACTCCCGGAGACATCCCCATCAGCATGGTCAGCGCGTTATTGGCGCGTCAGCAGCGCCGGATCGTTCACTCGTTCTACGCAATCCCGAACGAAGTCACCGACATTCGCGATCCGGTCTCGCGCTACTACACGACGCTGCGATTGAGCGTGGCGGAGCAGATCGGACTGATCGTGCTGATGAATCCCGGAACTCTGCTGCGATTGGCACAACTGGGGGACGAACATAGTGAGTCTCTGATTCGCGACATCCACGACGGCACGCTCTCCACCGCATTCGACATCCCCAGCGAGATTCGTGGGAGACTTCAAGCTCGCGTACGACGCGGCGATCCGGGGCGGGCCAGAGAGTTGCAGCGGATCATTGAAAAAACAGGCCGGCTCTATCCCAAGGATTATTGGCCGCAACCGATCATCGCCTGTTGGCTGGGAGGCACGGCGGGCTACCAGGCACGCTATCTGCCTGAGTACTTCGGTGATGTTCCGATGCGCGATCAAGGGCTGGTCTCGAGTGAAGGCCGGCACACGATCCCCTTTGAAGACCATAAACCTCAAGGGCCGTTGGCCGTCAGCAATGGCTTCTACGAGTTTGTCGCCGTCGAGGAAATCGACTCGACGCAGCCGGTTGCTTTGGAAGGCCACGAGCTGGAGGTCGATCGGGACTACTACATCGTGATGACCACTTACAGCGGATATTTCCGCTTCAATATCGGTGACATCGTGCGCTGCCGCGGCTTCATCGGTGAGGCCCCCGTGCTGGAGTTTCGCCAGAAGGGAGACCGCTGCGGTGATCTCGAAGGAGAAAAGGTGACCGAACATCAGTTTCTCGAAGCCGCCAGCGATGCCGCTCAGAAGCTCGGCATTCGGTTGGGATACGTGACGGCGGTCCCGACACGCCCCGGACGCGAACTTCCGTGTTATGTCATCGTCGTTGAACAGGGCCACATTCCCGGCCTGGAGACGGCCCAGAAGTTTCTTGAAGAGACCGACAGCCGTCTGCGAGCGAGCAACTTTCTGTATTCGGCACGCCGGCGCGAGAAAGTGCTGGGGCCAATGCGGCTCTGGCGAATTCCCGATGGGACTTGGGAACGGTTCATTCAAACCGAGGTCGAACGACGAGGAACCGGTGACGCGCAGTACAAACATCCCGCGCTGGTGCAGGATGCGAAATGGCTGGAACAATTCCAGCCCGTCGATCGCGTGCAACTTCCTGCGGAGAACGCGTGAAAAACGGGACGGGTTTGAGGACGCTCGGCTGATTTCGGCACAGGTTGATGCGTGCGTGAACGACTCGGCGAGCGACGTGGCACGATGGTTCCCTTCACGTTCGACAGCTCTCTGCCAATCCTCGCGTTGATTCAAGTCGTGCCGCTTGGCCAACTCGGCCAGTGTGGTTAGTCTCCGAAGGCGACCGCCAAGCGATGTTGCGCCGTGAGTCAATCGCCTCTGGTAGTTTCCGATTGAATCGACTTCAGCAAGTGGTTTTCTCCATGAACGATGGCTCGTCAGTCTGGGAGCGGACATTTCGTGTCGCGCTGACAGGTTTTGCCAGAGCCGCGGCGATTCCATTTTACCGACGGAAGCTGCGACGGTTTGAGGCCATGCTGGAACGAGCACACGCGGTCCAGCGGGCGTTGTTGTTCGAGAAGCTGCGCCGCTGTGCCGACACCCGCTTCGGTCGCGATCATGGTTTCTCGAAGATCGCCACCATCGAAGATTTTCGGCGCCAGGTTCCAATCTCGACCTACGAGTATGCCGCTCCCTACATCACGGAAGTCAGCGAAGGGAGGCTCGACGCGCTCTTTCCTGTCGGCGAGCAGATTTTGGGATTCGCCTGCACGACCGGCACGACGGGAGTGCCGAAATTAAATCCCGTCGCACTCACTTGGCTGCGCGAATACCTGCGCTCGTGGGAGATCTGGGGGGTCAAAGCCATCGTCGAGCATCCCCACATGATCGGCACGAAGGTGCTGCAAGTGATGGGGCCGGGCGATCTCGATCGTACTCCCAACGGGATGTCGATCGGCATGGTGAGTTCGTTCGCCAACCGATTGCAGAATCGCGTCTATCGCGCCTTCTACGCGGTGCCTCCAGATGTCGCCAATATTCCCGATCCTTTGGCCAAGTATTACACGATTCTGCGACTGGCCATGACATCACCGGTCGGAATGCTCGTGGCCATCACGCCGGCGAACTTGATCCGTCTGGCGAAAACCGGCGACGAACAGCGGCAGAGCCTGATCCGCGATCTCCACGATGGCACACTCAGCAGCCACTTGGAGGTGCCCCATGCGTTTCGGCAAAAGATCGCACGCTTGATTCAAGTGAAGCGGCCGGAACGGGCGCGGATGCTCGAACAAATTGTGGAGAAGACCGGGACGCTGTACCCGAAGGACTACTGGCCGCTGTCGCTCATCGCTTGCTGGTTGGGTGGGACGGTCGGGTATCAGTCGCGAGAATTGCCACGCTATTACGGAAACGTCCCGACACGCGATCTAGGGTTGGTTTCCAACGAAGGTCGGCACACAGTCCCGCTGCGCGATGGAATTCCCGAAGGGGTCTTGGCGGTGGATGGCTCGTACTACGAATTCATCGCGGCCAACGATCGTGGATCGGCTCAGCCACGGGTCTTGGAATGCCACGAACTCGAAGTGGGACGCGAGTACTTCATCATCATGACCACGTCCGCCGGACTCTATCGCTATGACATCGGTGATCGGGTCCGCTGCCAAAGCTACATCGGTCAGGCTCCGGTGCTGGAGTTCCTGCAAAAGGAAGGTCAATGCGCCGACATGGAGGGAGAAAAGGTGAGCGGCTATCAGATCGCGCATGCGGTTTCAGTCGCCGCTCGCGAACTGAATCTGTGCGTCGACTGCTTCATGGCCGTCCCCGTGCGGCGCAACGGACAAATTCCCAACTACACACTGTTGGTCGAGAGATCCGTCATCGAAGATTCGTCGGTCGCACGCCAGTTTCTCCGGATCGTCGACCGTGAACTCATCCAGCAGAACGTGATGTATGCGGGGAAGCGAAGCGACCGTTACATCGACTCGCCCCAACTGGCCCGGCTTGCGCCGGACACCTGGTCGGACTACATGGCCACCGAAACGCAGCGTTCCGGCACAGGCGATTCCCAGTACAAGCACCCGGCGCTGGTCCCCGACACATCATGGTTGGATCGCTTCCAACCCTTGGACACGATCACGGTTGACGGCGCGCGAGAGTGACCGCGGGCGCGGAGCACTCGATTTGAGATGGGCACATTGTCCATCGCTCAACCCCCGTGTCGCATGTGCCCACCGCATTCAGTGCAGTCACCTTCGGCAACTTCTGAAGATACTCAATCTCCACTTCAGTCAGAGAAGGCGAAGTCAGAACAAAGCTCATTATCGGATGGGAAAACTTCGCGAGATGCCCCAATCCTCGATCGCTGCCTTCGTCCAATTCTATTTGTTCTGCAATCGCACGATGCCATCCCAATCGGCAGGGGCCTGGCGATTGTGCTGGGCGATCAGAGCCAGCAAGAAATCCTGCGCGCGGTCAGTCGCGGGCATGTCGTGGAGGCAGCGATAGGCTGCCTCCCAGCAGCCAGCGATGAAGTCGGTGACCCCTTCCTCGTACCGCGCCAGATGCGCGTCCGTCAGTTCGGGCAGATCGGTCACCGGTGGCACCAGTTCCGAAACGAGGACCGGCGTTTCAATACCGACCGGCAGCACTTTGGCCAATCGGCGAACGCGCCCTTCGGACGGGTCGAGCCGGTCGCGGATCAACGCGGCCAGCGATTCGTCGAGCAGGATCGGCACACGAAGTCGGCTGGTCATGGTCTCCAGCCGGCTGGCGAGATTCACAACGGGACCAAAGACGGTGACCTTCACTTGCTCAGCAGTGCCGATCTTGCCCGCGACGGCCGGGCCGTGCGCGAGGCCGATGCCCATTTGAAAATTCGCCAAAGGGTGTCCCGGTTTTTGGAACGTCTCGGCAAAGACTTTGCGAATGCCGAGAGCAGCTCGGCAGGCTTGCAACGCGGACTCATCGGACGAAAATGGCCAGCCCCAGAAGCCGAGAGCAGAGTCTCCCTGAAAGTCACCGGTCACTCCGCGATGCTGCAAGATGTGTGACGTCATTACACCCAGCGCTTGGCTGACTCGATTGAGTAAACCGATTAAGTCACCGGCCGATTCCTCGGCATGATGACTGAAGCCGCGAAGGTCGCAGAACATCACTGTCACGTCGCACTCGCGTGGCGCGAGCACTTCTGTGTTCAATTCGTTGCCCAGCGCGGAGAGGATGGTCGGCGCGAAGAATTGCCGCAGCCCGGCTTGCTGACGTTCGAGCCAATTCAATCGGCGGACCGAACTGATGATCTCCGCGACGAGCTCGGTGAACTTCACATCGGCTTGGAGATGCGCCGTCTCGGTCGCGGGAGCACTCCCGCTTTCGAGCGGTCGCGATTGTTTACCGGCGACATACAAACCCCAAGTGGCTTGAGGTCCGTCGGGGACTGGTGTGCAGAACGCCCAGTCGAGTTCGGCGGCGGCCGTGTATTCGGGGTTCTGCGGCGAAGTCGTCGGCCACAGATGCAGCACGCTGCAGCGCCGCTTGAGCGCCTCGGTGACGAGCCGCGAACTGGGGCGAAACTCACCGGCCGTTTCGCGACGCCGCGTCCAATTTGCCAACTCCACCTTTTCGCCGTTGATGAGCCGAACGACACCAACTGCTTCCGCTTGTGAGACACCGGACAGCAAGAGGCTCGTGAGGCGAAAAAACAAATCGTCGTCGGTTCGCGCGCCGCTGATGACTTCCGGCAGGTGCATCAGCACTTCCATTTGCCGGTCGGCATCACGAAAACGGATTTGCCGAATCGTTTGCGCGTCGAAGGTCATTTCCTGCAACGGCAGCTCGCCTGATGCAGAGGGCTCGGAGCCGGGGCGATTCAAATGAAAAACCGTGCTCCCCAGCACGAATTGATCACCGCCTCGCAAATTGCAGTGCGCAACGATCTCGCCAGCGTGACAAAGGGGATTGGTCGATTCTGCTAACCGCTCGACAAGAACCCGTCCATCATTTGCCGTGACCCGGACATGCCTTCGCGAGATGGCCGTATCCCACGACACCACCAGATCGCACGTCGCCTCACGGCCCATGACATACGGCCGCCCTTCTTCCAGTGCGTGTTTCCAGCGCTGTTGAGGATCAGGGCCTTCGGCGATGAGTTCAAACATGACTCGGAACGCTTTTGAAACGACGATTTGGCAACTCCAAGCCCTGAGTCAGATTCAAAACTTAGCACGACGCGTGAGCGAGTGGTTGTTTTTCCGGCGTTTTGACCACTCGCTCGCGCGTCGTGCTGAGTTTTGCAACCGCTTCTAGCCACAAACGAGCAACCGCGCGGATGCAGATCGCACCCGGCGGTTGTGACGTCTTATCAGATCGAGAGCCAAGCCTCACGTTGCCAAAACTAGGCGCTCGTTCCGACCAACTCCTCAGACTTCGGAGCTTCGTTGGGGAGCAACTCCTCGACAAAGCCTTTGAGGTGCTGGGCTCGGTTGGATTGCTGGAGCTTCTTCAAAGCCTTGGACTCGATCTGGCGGATGCGTTCACGAGTCACTTTGAAGATGCGGCCGGTCTCTTCCAACGTGTAGCTATAGCCGTCGCCGAGACCGTAACGCAGACGAATGATTTCTCGTTCGCGGTAGGTCAGGCTGCGAAGCACGACGTCGATCTTGTCCTTGAGCATCTCGTGCATCGCGGCTTCCGCCGGGCTGCCGTGATGTTGATCTTCCAGGAAATCCCCGAACGCACTGTCCTCGCTCTCGCCCACAGGGGTATCGAGGCTAATGGGGTGCTTCCAAGTCTTCATGATCCGTTCGGTTTCCTCGACCGAGAGGCCGACGGCGTGAGCCAACTCGTCCATACTCGGTTCGCGGCCGGTTTCCTGGCGGATCTGCTCGCTCTTCGCTTTGAGTTGCGAGATGCTCTGAAACATGTGGACCGGGATGCGGATCGTGCGTGCGTGGTCGGCGACGGCGCGTGTAATCGCTTGGCGAATCCACCACGTCGCGTAGGTCGAGAACTTGTAGCCGCGTCGGTACTCGTACTTCTCGACACCGCGCATCAAGCCGGCGTTGCCCTCTTGGATCAGGTCCAAGAAGCTGAGGCCGCGGTTGCGGTACTTCTTGGCGATGCTGACCACGAGACGCAGGTTACCGCCCGACAACTTTTGCTTGGCTTCGGTCCATTGAGCGAACCGGCGCTTGATCGTCTTCGATCGCTGAATGAACTCCTGTGGAGTTTCGCGCGTCATCACGACCAGATCGTCGAGTTCCTTTTGCAGAACCGAGGCATCCTTGGTGACGACCGTGCGGCCATCCATCAGATTCTTGCCGTAGTTGTGGCGGTGATGAGCGCGAGGATTCTTGGCCTCTTCGATCATCTTGAGAAGTTGCTCCATGCGTTCGGCAATCTGGTGCATGCGCTTCATGACCGGCTGCAGACGCTGGGTGCGGATGCTGAGCTCTTCAATCAGCGTACACATCTTGCGGCGGCGGACGATTCGGCGATGCTTCGCGGCCTTCTTGTCGGCGGCGGAGGCTTCCGGATCGATCGTGATGGCATGATCGGCCTTGTGTTGGTCGAATAACACTTTGAGCAACGGCAGATTCTTGGGCATGCGGCCTTCAATCTGCTCCTTGCGAGTGTTCTCCGTCTCAGAGGTTCGCAGCGTGCGTTCAAACGGCAACTCTTTGGAGTTCACCTTCTCCAACGTTTCGATGCCGATCTCCAGCGCGAAGTCGGCTTCCATGATGCCGCGACGAAAGCGCTTACGAGTGATTTCGATTTGCTTGGCCAGATAAATCTCCATGCGCCGCGTCAGCAGCGGGATGTTGCCCATCTGGCTGAGATACATGCGGATGGGATCGCGCGACAGCAGCGCTCGCTCTTCCTGCGCCGTCAGCTTGGGCTGCGGCACGGTTTCAACCGGTCGTTCCTTTTCCGGCACGTAGTCGGGATCGTCGATCGGCGTGTCCACATCGTGGATCAAGTCCACGGTGTTTTCATCGAGCCAAATCAACAGGTCGTCGACCATCTTCGGATCGCCTCCCTCGTCGGGCAGATAGCGATCCACCATTTGGAACGTCATCAAGCCATGATTCTTTTTGGCTTCTTCGAGCAACGTGTTGAACCGGTTACACAATCGATGCACAGCAAAACTCCTTTGGGTTGAAATCGAAACGCACGCATGTCCTTTTGCGGTCCACGATCAACTCAAGATTCAAGATCAAGGTGTCCAATGTGGGAGTACGGCTCCCGTTCGCAAACGTCTGATTCCACAACCAGCACAATCAAATTTGCTACAACAATCAACCGAAGACGAAGGTTCGACGCTGAGGTTTCGGAAAATCGCCAATCCGCGTCGGGAAGGTTTCCGCGATTGCTCGCGGCGGCAAGGTCGAACAAACAACCGTTGCCAAGCGATCTGTGACGTACCCGATCACGCGATTCGGCGTGCTGGCCAAGAGTCTGACTTGGGGCTGGCCATGTTCTTCGCGAGCGGGGATCGCTCACGGTTTCGACCTTTGTAGAGAGAATCGCATCGGGCAGACACGATTCGTTGGCACCAAGACGCGCTCATTCTTCGGGGAGTCCCAGCGTATGCAGGCAGCGGGTTCTCTATGACAGATTCCTTTCTCTCAATTTGAGAACCAATCCAACCAACTCTGTTCGCCGACAAAATCGCCAGCGCGAGTTTTCGACTTCGGTTCTTTCGGCCGATGCGGGCAAAACGAAGTTCGTTGAACCCGCACAGATCGAGTACGACGGCGACATGCTATCAAGACACCCTCCCATATCCACAAAAAAAGTCTCGCTGCAAAAAATTTCCCGGAACTGGCAACACAACCAAAATTCTCAGAGCGGCTGCCATTGTTCGACGAAGAGTGCGCGTCGTCAACCGGGGAGAAGTCTGATCGACGCTTCTCGTGCGCGGCTGAAACTCGCGCGCGAGCATCGTCACGATGGGTGCGACCAATTCGACCATGCGGACAGCATCGCTCAACGCATTCCGAGGACTCGTCACATCGGACGCGAGTTCTCAATTGAGGGAATGTCGCTTCTCACCGTAGCCTGACACTCTAATCCTGCGAAACAACTGACGCGCAGGCGAGCGGGGCGGCGTCAGCCCCCCGGTTCTTAGCGGAGATCGTCGCCATCGGGGGGCTCACGCCGCCCCGCTCGCCAATTCCTTCACAAGCTCTCTGAGTCGGGCGACGCTTATGCAGTGAGATTCCGCCTCTGAGAGTCAGATGACAGACTTCTCGATTAGTTCCATTTCGCAGTTCTTGGACTGAGATTGCGGGACAGATCGAACTCGCGACGGATGCGGTTGAGTCCCTCAGAGCACAACTCAAATTCCTCGCTGAGGTGCCGCAACACGGGAGCCTGCTCGCGAGACTCGTCGTCTTCGGCATAGCTGGCGGCGATCAAGTACGACCGCTTTCCCTGCTGGCAGTAGTCCACCAGATGGTCCTTGCGATCAGGAGCTTGCAGCTTTGGCAGATGCTCCGGGTACACGCCGCTGAAGAAGAGGGTGAAATCGCCGACGTGGCGATAGATTTCGCGTCGCGACCGAGCGACTCGATGCTCGGCCTCGGCGACCATGTCGACCACCTGAGTTAGCCGATGTCCTGCGTCGTCACGAATGCGATAGATCGTCTCCTGCCGCAAGAATCGCAGCAGCAACTCGACGAGATACTCGACAAGCGGCGGATCGGCGACCCCTAGTTCCGCTTCAAACGTCTGTTCGGCAGCACCGGCAAACAGGCGGCGCAAGACATCTTCCCCAGCGAGCAACGGAGCCATTTGAGTCTCCTTACCCAGCGATTTGAGGGCACGCAGTCCAGTCGGGCTTCGCGCTCCGGTCGCTGGATTCAACCATCAACCTAGAGGACGTAATTCACCGTGACTCGGCGACGAATCGCTTCGGTCGGACCTTTGCGAAATCGTCTCCCGCCTTGTTGAAATCGGCCAGGCGTGCCGACAAACGCGATTCCGATTCTACGAGTTCGACAAAATCGCGGTCAAAAGTCATTTCGGCAAAAGTTCACCGAGCACGGTCAGTTGGCCTCCACGACTGAGCACCAGCGATCGTCCAAACGCCGCAAGATGTCCGCCCGTCAGTCCCAGTGAGGCCTTCAATTCCAAGCGTCGTTTGATCCGCCCGGAGCTCGCGGAAACAACGATCAGCTCCTCGCGATTCGGCCACCAGACATCGTGGTCGATCAAAACTCCGCATCCAATCGAAGAGCCTTCCGGGTCTTCATGACCGACGCGGCGATGAGGCCAAGCAGGATCACCGGTCTCCAAAACGACTCCCCATAACGAGCGGCCTTGCACGACCAACGTCCCGTCAGAAATCCCCAAAACAAAGTGAATCGGATCGGGCCACTCGCGCTGCCAGAGCAACAAGCCGCTCTCCGCATGAATCGCCATCAGCAAATCTGTGTCGAGCGGTGCGACATACAACACGCCGTCGTGGTAAACCGGCGGCGTGTGCCCGTGGCGGCGACGGTCGCGCGACGACAAGGTGTCCTCCGACGCGTACGTTCGCAGCCAGCGGATCGCGCCATCCTGTGCATCGACGGCGGCAATCGCTCCGGCGTCGGTCGAGAGGAACACACTGTCTTCGGCCAACGTCAGACGCAAGTGGCTGGCCGAGTTCACGGCTTCGTCGGTGGCGACCACCGTGATGCCAACTTTTCGATTCCACAACAGCCGCGCCGTGTCTGCGTCGAAGCACGCCACGTTGATTTGTTCCTGAGGCAGACTCCGTCGCAACGCCACGAACACGCGCTGCGAATCCGCCACGGGAGATCCTTCAAAACACCACGGGGAGTTAGCGCCAAGCGGGTCTTGCCGACCAATCTCCTCGGCGGCGACTCGCCAAACCAACTTGCCCTCGCCGCCGCCGATATCTAGTCCGACCAGTTCGCTATGTGAATTCGCCTCCTGCTTCGCCTTGCCGGTGATCGGCGTCCCCAGCCGCGCATACAGCCGCTCGTTCTGTATGGTCAGCGAATGCCAAGCGTGGCCATTGATCTGCAGCTTGGGTGGGACAGGGTCGGCCAGTGAGTGAATGACCGCCGCGCGTGCATCACCCGAGTCTTCCGACCACTTAGGCCGACCGGTCTCCGCATCGAACGCGAAGACCGCTTCGCCATTTGTCGCAAACAGCGTGTTGCCGGCGGCTGCGGGCAAGATGTCACCAGAATTCGGTGCCACGAGTGACACTGGCAGAGCAACCTCCCACAGCCGCCGATCAAACTGCGACATCGTGGAGTCCGACCGAGCTTCAGCCGGCCGGTTGTCTCGTAACTCCGACAACAGTTCGATCAGGACGCCATCACGCCCGGCCAAACGGCCGGTCGCGTCACCATGTAAGCGACGGAAGGTGATCAGTTCTTGATGGGCGCGATCCGCGTCCCTCTCGAAGAGACTGCACAACACCAGGTGAGCCCGGACCTGCGCGGCAACTTGCGATGAGTCAGGATGGCGTAGGAGTCCCAGTCCGGCCGCCGTTCGCAGTGAGCCGGACGCTGGAAGCAGCATCTCCCAATAGGTTCGTGAAGCCGCGAAGTCTCCCTGCTCGAAAGACTGCTCGGCCAATCGTGCGAGCGCCTGATCGGCGCATGAACTCGCAAAGGATTGTCGGGCGATCCGCAGCCAGGCCGCTCGCTGTCGAGTTAGATTGGTCAGCGGCAGCCGATCGGCATCATTCAACCATTTGTTCGCGGTGGCATCCGCTTGTCGGCGATAAGCCGCCAACCCCGCCGGCGGAAGCAGCGCCGCCTGGCACTGACAATATCGAGCCACGCTCACATACCAGCCAGGCGCGACCGGGACGAGCTTTTCCGGCTTCTCCGCTTGAGTCTGTCGCAGCAATGAAGCGACCAGATCCCATTGCTTGTCAGCGATGAAGTCTTCGACGCTGGCGAGTCGCTTCACGACCGCGCTGTCGAGGTCCAAAGAGAGTGCCTCTTGGCTGGGCCGCGTCGCCAGCGGTTGAGCCATCGACTGAGCGGTCATTGTCAGAATGACCAACAATCCCACCAATTGTAGGTGCGGCCATCTCATGATTCGCGCAACCTTGTTCCAATCCAGAAGACGGCCAAACCGATCACCGTGCAGATCGGCATAACGAGCAACTGAAACCCAAAGTTGAGCTGATAGACAATCAACAGCGGCAGCCACGTCAGTGCGAGAATCTGCAACAGGATGCCCAGGTGATGCCGCATAGCGCGTCGAACTTCGTTGGGAGGCAAAGGGGGCGGCTTTATACTCCGCCGCCGTTCGGCGCGTCAGGCTCTGGGCCGAACTGATGGTACTGAGCAGAGGAATGGGGCCAGACGAATGGAACTCAGAAGAAAGCGCGTTGAATGACAACAGAAACTGATTCGCTGGCTCGATACAGCCGCCAGATGCGATTTGCTCCGCTGGGCGAGGCAGGGCAGCGGCGGTTGCTGGCGAGCCGTGTGTTGCTCGTCGGCTGTGGAGCGTTGGGGTCCGTGCTTGCTGAAACGCTGACGCGAGCAGGCGTCGGGCATCTGCGGATCGTGGATCGTGATTTCGTCGAGACGACCAATTTGCAGCGACAAGTCTTGTTCGATGAGAACGACGTTGCCGCTCAGATGCCGAAGTCCATTGCGGCGGTCGAAAAACTGCGGCGGATCAATAGCGAGATCGAACTCGAAGCGGTCGTCGCCGACGTCGATTGTCACAACGTGCGCGAGTTAGCTCGCGATGTGAATTTGATTCTCGACGGGACCGACAATTTTGAGACGCGATTCTTGGTCAATGATCTGTCGCTGGAGACCGGTATTCCCTGGGTGTATGGCGGGTGCATCGGCAGTCACGGTCAAGTTCTCGCGGTGCTGCCCGGACAGACGGCCTGCCTGCGATGTGTGATCGAATCGCCGCCGGAGCCGGGGACGACCGAGACATGCGAGACGGCAGGCATTCTCGGCCCGACGGTCAACGTGATTGCCTCCTGGCAGGCGATTCTCGCGATGAAAATCCTGGCTGGCCGGCTGGACGACGTACCGCGTGTGTTGACCGTGATCGACTTGTGGGACCACACGTTTCGGACACTCGACGTCAGCGGCCTGCGCGCGAGCGGCAACTGCCCCGCGTGCCACGGGGGCGAGCGATTGTGGCTGTCAGGGCAGAGCGGTTCACGTTCGACCGTGCTGTGTGGCAGGAACTCGGTCCAGGTCGTTCCCAGTTCTGCGACTTCATTGTCGCTCGATGATCTCGCCGTGAAATGGCAGGGACACGGGGCGATCACTCGCAACCCGTATCTCGCGCGACTGACACTGATCGGAGGCGAGTTCGAGTTGACCGTCTTCCGCGATGGCCGGGCGATCGTGCGCGGCACGCAAGAGATCGCCTCCGCGCGAGCGTTATACGCTCGCTACGTTGGCGGCTGACGCTCGTAGTGACCCGATTCATTGGGTCTGTTCGGTGGGCATCAAACGCGGGTTCCACTTTGACCGCATGAATGCGGTCACTACGAGCGCACTGGATTCTGGCAGCCGCAGCCTTTGTTCTTTCACAAGATGCTCTGCTCGCTCGCGGATAATGTCGTGGAAGTGGGCATGAATTTTGAGCAGCACATCGAGAGGCACACAGTGCTTGTAACTCGGAGCCAGTACGCCAAACAGGAGCTCATGATGCTGTCGCTCGGCCACATCTAGCGGTCGTTCACCGCGGGAATTCTGAAGCGTTCGCCAAGCACCAATTCCTGATTAGTCGCTGCACCACCTCAATCGTGGCGCCGCCATATGCCGCGTGGTGGAGCGGAGCAAACAGCGAAGATCCACCAGGTCGAGTGCAGTTGATCAGATCGCCATGGACGGAAAGAAGTTCGAGCACGCGCGGCCAATTGAAGACCCTGGCGGCGGCGGCAAGATCGTGGCGAATACGTGCCGCTTCCTCTCGCAGTGTCTCGGCTCGCGTGATTTCGTCCCAAACAACGTTCACATTGCCTCCCGAAGCATTGCACCGTTCCATGATCAACTTGCGTCCCAACACAGTTAGGAGCATGACGCTATTTGGCAGAATTGGATTGTCAAGCACCTTGATTAAATGCCCCACCGGTCAACATGCGACGGGTTTCGGGACCATCAACGAATGTGGGCTGATTGGAATCAGGGAGCCGTTCTTCAAAGTGAAA
>SXKJ01000425.1 GCA_005778115.1 Planctomyces sp.
CGAGGTTGCCGTGCTGGTCTCCAAGCAATTGCACTTCGATGTGCCGCGCACGTTGAATGAATTTCTCGATGAAGATGTCCGGACTGCCGAACGCCGACAGCGATTCGCGCTTGGCCTGTTCGTACTGGGGGACGAAGTCTGCGTCATCGCGGACAACACGCATACCGCGCCCGCCGCCACCATGAGCGGCTTTTAGAATGATGGGAAAACCGAGCGACTTTGCGAGCGCGAGTCCTTCATCCGCGTTGACGATCGCTCGCTGGCTGCCGCTGAGGACCGGCACTCCGGCCGCCTGCGCGATCTCGCGCGCGATTGTTTTGTCGCCGAGCTTGTGCAGCGCCTCGACGCTGGGACCGACGAACGTGATGCCGTTGTCCGTGCAGGCCTGAGCGAGGTTCGGGTTCTCGGAGAGGAAACCGTAGCCGGGATGGATGGCATCGACGCCGTGCTGGCGGCAGATGTCGATGATCGCGTCGATGTTGAGGTACGACTTGATCGGCTCCCCTTTCTTGCCGATCTGATACGCCTCGTCCGCTTTGAAACGATGCAGGGCGAAGCGGTCTTCGTGCGTGTAAATCGCGACGGTGCGAATGCCTAACTCGTAGGCCGAACGGAAGACGCGAATCGCGATTTCGGAGCGATTCGCCACCAACAGTTTTTCGATTTTGCTCATGGGAACCTGACAGGGAAGCCGGGTTTGGGGCCGACTGAGAAGCGGACGGGCACGTTAGAAACGTGCCCCGCGAATGCGCGGGGCGGTACGTTATGGGACGTTGCGCGCGGTCGCAATTCAGATGCCGTCAGGCAGCGAGTCTGGCAGGGGAATGGGGCCAGTGGAATGATTTGGTGGCAGAAGTACATCAGGAGGCAAGGCCGTACCCGAAACGATTCCTATGCTGAAATTGAAAATTGAGGATTGCCGGAAAACAGCCGGTTCATGTCGTTGTTTGGTGCCGACCATTTTGCATTCTTCAATTTCCAATTCTCAATTTTCAATGCCTCCCAAATGTGCGTAAAAAAGCCTGCTGGGATTAACTCGGTAGTTAGTCCAGGCCGGAGTGCTTGATCTTTTCCCAATAAGCATCGGCCTTGAACTTGGGGCTGTTGTCGCCGTCGTGGCAGGTGTAGCACTGCGTTTTCTTGGACTCGGCGAGCGTGATGCGGACCTCTTTTCGGGCTTCTTCCTTTTTGTCTTCGTTGATCAGTGCGATGTGTTTGCTGCCGGGGCCGTGACAGTTTTCGCAACCGTTGTCGAGCAAGAGCGGCGTCTTCTGTTTGCTCTCGAAGCCGCTGACGTAGCGCAGGACATCTTGAGCGTGCCAGCCAGTCACGTGACACGCGAGACATTCAGGGTCGTGAATGCGAGAGACCCAAGTGGCGGCCCTCTCCGGCCGACCTTTGATGAGGCTGTCGTAAGCGTGAGCGTGTCCGGACTTCTCCCAGACGGCGAACGCTTTGGTGTGGCACTCGCCGCAGACCTTTGAGCCGACGAACTTCGCTCCGTTCGCCGTCTTGATCGGCGGTTCGGTCTCGGCGAGCTGCGAGGTCATCAGCAGTTCTTGGTAGAACTTCATGTGCTCGATCATCTTGTCCGAGTCTTGGAAGCGGTCCTGAGTCAGTTTGATGAGTTCAAAGCGAACTCGGTTTTGCGAGTCCTCCGGGAAGAAGCCGATGACTCCGGTGTATTTCCCTTTGTGGCCAACTTGGACGACCAGCGACTGCCCGACCTTCTGCGGA
This sequence comes from Planctomyces sp., assembly GCA_005778115.1. Taxonomy (GTDB): domain Bacteria; phylum Planctomycetota; class Planctomycetia; order Planctomycetales; family Planctomycetaceae; genus SXKJ01. The sequence continues at coordinate 1,738 of SXKJ01000425.1, forward strand.
TTGTCGAACTCCGGGTCTTCAGCACCGCCGGAAGTCAGCACCACCGCGAACTGCGGAAACTTGGTCGCCAAGGCTTTGCCTTCGGCGAGCGTGCCGTGAGACAGCAGCACTAGCAAGTCGGGCTGCTGAGCTTGCATCTCTTTGAGTACAGGGGGAAGCGCGGTCGCGGGGTCGTCGATGGTGATATCGACGTTGGCACCGGCCGGAGCGATCTCGTTGCGGAAGCTCGCGCCGAGCACGGATGTCACACCGACCTTGTGTTTGCCGAGCGTCAGCACTTTGGAACGGACCGGTGTGCCGAGTTCAGGCGAACCAAACAGCGTCACGTTCGCAGAGACGAACGCCAGACTGTTTTGGTCTTTTGGATCGGGTGCGTGATACGCCAGCAAGTCAGCCGCACCGAGCTTTAATTCCTCTGGGCCGAGGTTGAGAACGCTGTAGCGCATGTCCTTCATCGCCGCGAGAAACGTCTGGAATTTCAGTTTCGTCTGCGGGCGATTGCGATTGACGGTACCGCCGAGATCAAAGCTGGTCAGCGGCCAGTCTTTTGCTTGCATCTTTTTGATGAGGTCATGTCGTCGCGACACTCCACCCGATTGGTTCTCGGCACAGCCGCACGGTTCAAAGTAGCCGTGTTGTTCGCCAGAGAGGACCAGCGCGAGCGCCGGTTTGTTCCAATCATCGAACAGTGGCTTGTCGGCGACGGCTGGTTTCTTGGGGTCGGACTTTGGTTGATCGTTCGACGTCAGTACGACGTTGGCTGAAGCCGCATCCTCGGTGTCGAGTTGGAGATCGCCGGGCTTCTCGGTCGTGACCAAAGTCTGCGCGGGAGATTCGAGGCTCGGTGTTTCCGGCTTGGCGGATGGAGCGGAAACGGGCGCTTCATTGCAGCCGCTCAAGCTGCCGAGCGAAAGGCTTAGCAAGCTTGCGACCAATCCCTGTCGAAGGCGGCTCATGCGAACATTCCTTGGCTTCAGAACGAAGTGAACTCGATGTCAAATTTGATGGTCTTGGCGTCTGGATGGTTGGTTTGCAGGACGACCGAGCCGGCGCGTTCGCCACCACCCAAGCTCAGCGGTACTCCGTCAGAAGGAACCTCGACGACGATCTCATACTTGTTGCGGCCGGGAGCGTTGAAGTTTTCATCTTTGCGGAATTCGTACTTCAATTGTGGTGGGTCCAACTTGGCTTCCGTGATGACCAATTCATGTTCCGTTTTCTTCACGAACACGACCAGCTTGGCCTTCTTGCCCACCTTGGCGGGAAAGCGTCCCAGCCGCAAAATACCGTCTTCTGGCGACCAACTTATGCCGGGCGTGCCGAGTATTTGGACCGGCCCCGAGCGAGTTCCCGTGAATGAAACAAACACTGGCTGACCGGCGGGGGCATCGGCTTGCGTCCCCGTGGAGATGTTGGTGTGGATCTGCAAGGCCTCGCGCACCTTGCCGATGGAAAAGCCGGGCTGAAACGTGACTTTCAATTCATAACCGCACTTGGCATCGGGCGATTTGCCGGCAAGGTCATCGACAGGATGATCGTGTGCGGACTCTGCGGGGCCGTGGGAACCCGGAATCGCCGGGGGGGTGGGTGCGTCCGCCGCCATTTGCGCCATCATCGCGCGGGACTCTTCCGTTAGCGGATCACGCGTGACAAGTTTCAATTGCTCGGCGGTCAACGGAGTGGCCGTGGTCACGATGAGAGGATTGCTGGGCTCCAACTTGGTGATCTCGAACGCATCGACGATCTCGGAAAACAGAATTATTGTCCGTTCGGTCGGTAGTTTTTCAGAGAGCGTTCCCAAATTGATTTCGTTGGACGGCTTGACCACCAGTCTTTTGCCGACCAAGCCGCGAACACGGAAAGTCGTCACCGGGTTCTCTGGATCGTCCGTACGAATCTTGGCCGAATGCTCGAACAAGGTACTTGGGTTCTTGATGGTCCAGGACAGCTTGACGACGGTTTCTTCGCCGGGTTTCAGGCCGTCTTTGCCCAAGCTGCCGAGTGTGCATTGGCAGGTCTGGTCTCTTTTGAGAGCGACCATCTTGATGGGCGCTTGCCCGTCGTTGCGAATCTTGAATTCGTGCTGCCCCTCCTGCAGGTGCTCCATCACCCCAAAGTTATGCACGGCTTCGCCGACGATGACAAACTTGCCGTACGGTCCGATCAATGGCGGCACCGGAATGTCGCTGACATCGACCGGATTCGGGGGCGGACCATGATCTGTCATGGACTTCTGACGGAAATGCACTGCCAGGCCACCGCCTGTCAGCAATAGGAACACCACAATTGCAACCGCTCGGATATTCATGAAGCCTCCGCTGAGGTAGGGCAGTTTTTTAATCAGCCCGTCGAGTTCTAAGTTCTGAAAAATTTAGAGAAAAAACCAAACCAAACAACGACTCATCAATCGTCGCGGCATTGTGATGGCCTCGCGAAAACCGGTCAATTCGGTTCCGACGGCTCGGCCGCCAGGCGTTCCATCCGACTCCGCGTCTTGTCGTCGAGGAACTTGTCGGAGTGCCCCGCGTTCCGATTGAGATCGTCTTGCCGAACGGCTCGCCGCGCCATTTCGCGAGCCTGCTCGATCATTCCCGCCTGCTCGCTTGCGGTCGCTGATTCGGAGAGTTGCCCCGCATGATGCGGATAATGCAGGACCGCAACCGCGTACGCATCGACGGCCCGCGCTGCGTCTTGTGTGCTGCGAGTGCGTTCGAAGTGAGCCATCCAGAGCTGTCCCAATCGTCGAAACGGGCGTGAAGCGAATGGCAACCGAGTGTTGACCGCTTGCAGGTGTTCCACGGACTCGTCGAAATCGCGCTCTGCCTGTTTCGCTTGCCAGCGTTGAAACGCGGCTTCGGTCAATCGTTCGAGCGGTTCAATCGCATACGGATCGGCGCGAAGTGCCTCTAGATATTGTTTGCCCGCTGATGCGAATTGACCGCGACCCCACTCGGCATCCCCGATTTGTAAGGACGTGCGACAGACAATCTCCGGCATGGTTGCGGTCCACCAACACAAGACAAACAGTCCTCCGGCGGCCAACGTCAAGGCTCCTGCCGGAAGTCGTCCGGCCATTACGCCTCCGCTCGCCGACTCGCTGGGCGATTTCTCGTCTTGTCCAATCCTCGTTGACTCGAAACAGGTCGCTCGCAGCGCCCACACCAGCCACAACAACTGCGTGATGGCCGGCATCGCGATCCCGCCAGCGCCCAATAGATGCACCAGCAACGCGACATTGGCCGCTTCCAATGACCAGCGGACCGCGACCGTTTGTACGCAACCGGCCTCCGAAGATCGCTCGGCCGAAGTTCGCTGTGCAACCAAGACACCGATCAACCACAGCCCCCACCAGATCCCACCCAGCCACCACAACCGCTCATCGGTCCCGTGTCCCATCAACTCCATGCCAACCGCGCTTAGAGGAAACGCTAAGCCGACGCCCCACGCGCCGGCCGACAAAAGGGGGCGGGAGTCTCTTTCGGAGCGGCGATCGATCACTCGCGATTGGACGTGAAAGCTTCCGCCGCTCTGAAAAAGACTACCGACCCCGTCACGCCGCTTGAAAAAACCTCGCAACATCAGACCCAGGCACGTCAGCAATCCGATCAATCCGAGCGTCCCCGCGTTGGCCCACACGTCGAATATCAAATTATGCGGATCGGCAATCTCCTCACTCGACTCCGGCAGCTTGTGAGCCAAGTAGAAATCGCGAAAGTTGCCCGGCCCAGTCCCCAACCAGAAGTGCTCGCGGATGGTGGCCCAAGTCGCTTGCCAATACTCCAGCCGATATCGCACGGACTTCGGAGCCTCCGACAATACCGCCTTGTCCAAGCCGCCACTGACGACAGCAATCGTCACCGCGATTCCCAGCACGACCGCTCCGCCGGAGATCCACCGAACGAACGCCGAACTTTGCGGCGTCGTTGAGTCGCCACGCCGCCAGCGAGCAGCCACGATTCGGAACGTCCACCAGCCGATCCCCGCGAGCAATCCAACCCATGCCGTGCGGCTCTTTGTCAGCACCAGGCAATAGCCGATGACGAGCACCACGCACGCCGTCGCGATCCAATCCCAATACTTCGTGCCGCTGGGGATTGTTCCGGCGGCGGTCAGCAACATCACAGCCAGCAGTCCTGCGAACGTGTTTGCCAGCGCGAATAGCCCGAACGGTTCGCGACTCGCTTTCAATCGCTGCTCCAGCGATTGCCGAGCGGCCGGTTCGACAGGAATGCCTTGGCGAGACATCTCGGCTCGCAAGGACTGCAAGCGGCGTCCATCGGACGGAGACTGGCTTAGCCGATCATGCTCCGTCGTGAGTCGGTCGTAATCGCGGCTCATCTCGTCGTACCAGACGTAATGCTGCCAAAGCCCATATCCCGCCAGCACGCCCGCCATCAACGACAAACCCAGGCAGAGCGGCAGGACGGCGCGAGACGTTCTCAGTTCTTGGCGCAACATCCAAATCAACAAGCCCGAACCAACCCACTCCCACGCGAGATTGATCGCCGCGCGCGAGTTGCCAACCCCCATCACCACCGCCACTGCCGATACGACTTGTGCCACGATCAACAACGCGATCGCGCCATCCATCGCATCGAAACGAAAAGACTGCTCGCCAAACCGCCACGCCCACGCCATCCGAGCCACCGCAGTCAGCAGCATCAACTGCACCAGCCACAGAGTCATTCCCTCAGCGGCACCTTCGGTCGGGATCAGCCAGCGACCGGCGAGCAGCGCGGCGAGCCATGCCAGCATCAGACCGCCAGTGCGGGGAGGAGACGCGGGGAGAAGGGGAGGTGGAGAGGGGGCGGGGAGGACGATTGGTTGTTTGCGCGACATTGCTATTACCTCGCACCATCATCCGTAAGACATTCTGGTGCCGCCCCGCTCGCCTGCTCGCTGACTCGGTCCACCGTCCCGCGCCCGATGGTCTCCAAGATGGCAATGATCGCCAACACGCAGACCACCAGTGCGATGACCAACCAAGCTCCGGACCAATCGGGAACGAGATACAGCAGCAACGCTCCCAGACCGGTCGTCAGAGTTGCGAGATGCACCGTCAGCACGGCGTGCTTCGACTTCAAACCAAGCTGTACGAGCCGATGCGAGAAGTGACTCTTGTCTGGCTTGAACGGACTGCGTCGTTCGATCAGCCGAATCAGCAGCACCGAAGCGAAGTCATACAGAGGCACCGCCAGCACACACAGCGGCGCGAGAATCACATGCCGGCCATGCTGAGCCGCTCCGCCATGCTCGTAGAACGTCCCCAGTACCACCATCGACGCCAGCACTACTCCGATGAAATAGCTGCCGGTATCTCCCATGAAGATTCTCGCTGGCGGCCAGTTGTGACACAGAAATCCCAGCAGCGATCCCGCGAGCACTAGCAACGCTCCGCCGACCAACCAGCGTGGCTCTGACAGAGACGTCAGCATGATGATCGCGAAGATTACCGACGCGATCAGCGCGATGCCCGACGACAACCCGTCCATGTTGTCGAGAAAGTTAAACGAGTTCATCAGCACCACCAGCCACAGCACGCTGATGAGAAACTCCAGCGCCGGTATCCCTAGAAACGCCGTTCCGCGTACGCCCGCCCAAACCAGCAGAACCGCCACACCAAGCTGAATCACCAACCGTGGCTGCCACGGCAAGTCGCGCAGGTCGTCGATCAATCCCATGATCGACAATACGGTGCCCCCCGCCAGCACGGCCCACATCCGACCCGATCGATACATGACACCGTTCAGATGCGGACGAAGTTCCGCCGGAATCCATGACTCTGGCAAATGTCCGTGAGTGATCAGCCATGCCGCCAACTGCACGCTCGCCAGCGGCAAGACGACGCCCAGCCAGATCCCAATACCGCCTCCCAACGACGTGGGAGCCTTATGAACTTTCCGAGCCGCCGGATGATCGATCAACCCGATCTTTGGAGACAGGACTCGCATTGCTCCCGTCGCCACCACCGACACCAGGAATGCCGGCACCACACACCCAATGACAAACAAAATCATCACAGCCCCCGCCTCGAAATTGTTCGGCGCATCGTCGCAGGTTTCGAGACGAAACGGGACTGCTCCGCGTTGGATGATCTCGAACGAATTTGAGACTTCCTCTAACTGCACCAGTGCAGTGTGGTCTCTGGGACCGGGTTGACGAAAGGACGCTGCTCGGTGCGAGACTGCTGATATTCCTTTTTGAGCTGGTGATACCAGCGGGCCGGGCGGTCGGCGTCGTTGATGAGCATGAGCTGCGGGTCTTCGTTGAGGCCCTGCTGCTGCTTGTTCACGACGTCGCGGTCTTGCTCGATGAACGTGCGGACGAACGGACGCATCAGCGGACGAAAGACTGTCAGCCAGGGGATCGTCCAGTAGAAGACTTGATGCAGCTCAATCTGCTTGTCGGCCAGCGGAGTCAGTGTTGTCAGTCCGCAGATGTGGTGTCGGCCCGCGATGATGGATTCGATGCGTGTACTGGGTAGCTCGAATCGAATCTCGGTCGAGACTTCGCCGCCGAGCAGTTTGTACGCCTTCGAGTTGGACGAAGGCTTGTGGCGAACCATCGTGAAGCCCAGATGCGATGGAGCAAACGCTTTCGACTTCTGGTGTATCGAGCGAAGTGAACGCCACCACCACGAGCGATGCACGAACGGGCCGTGGGCCGGGTCCATCAGGCCGACAACGGCATGGTCGATCGAGCAGGGAAAGATAGCTCGTTCTACCAGCCCATGGTGGCATGCTTCGATTCCCGGGATTTTGGGAATCTCCGGCAGCGGATCGGGAATGTTGCGCTCGTCTTCCGGGAAGAAAACCCAGACGTTGCCTTGGACCTCGCGGCAGGGAAAGCGCGTGACGAACACTCGGTCGAGATCAAACTTCTGGTTGGGCAACAAAGAAGGAATCTGGGTGCAACCGCCACTGCAATTGAACCGCCAGCCGTGATAACAGCACTCGATCTCGCGGCCATCGAACTGGCCGTGACTCAGGGGTATGCCGCGATGCGGACAGATATCGCGAAGCGCAAAAACCTCGCGGTTGGCGTCACGGCCCAACACCAGCGATTGGCCAAGCAGAATCTTCCCCAGCATCTGCCCACGCTTGAGCTGCTGACCTGGCACCGCCATGTACCACAGGTCGCGAAGGATCTCCGACTCAGGCATCGCGGCCGCTCCTCAAGGGGGACGTCCCTGTTCCCGACGCGCCTATTTCAATTCGGTCTGGCTGGTGATTGTGAATTCATATCCGTCCTTTGCTGACCGGACGGAGAAGTAAGTGCGTTTGATTTGGTTGGCTTTGCGGCCCTTGTATTGCTGCTCCAACACGGCCAACTGATTCTCTGTTTGCGGCGGATAGAAGTGCATGACGAGCGCGTTGTTCCCGTCGATGCCCGCCTTTTGAAGGATTTGCAGATCGACTCCTTTGCGGGTGCCTCCCTTCCAAGTGAAGTACAACCGCTTCTCTTCCTGTCCGTTGGTCACAGTGCGCTTCACCGGCGATGGGGTGTTGAGCTTGTTGACCAGGATCAGCTTGCCGTCAGGCATGAGTGCTCCGAGTTCAATCCCGAAGAACTCCAATTGCGAGGCGTACTCATCGAGCGTTCCGCGTTCGGTGAACTTGATGAACCATCGCATCTCGCGAGGGAAGCCACCTTTGCCGCTGCCGGACCCCAATGGCGGACGACCAGTCCCGCCCGGCTTCCCAAACGGACTGCCGGGTCGAGTGGGTACCAGAGAAGCCTGCGCGAATTGTTGATTCACCACGGGACCATCCGCCGAGTCCGACGTGTTCATCTCGGTGGCATCGGAAACATCGGCCACCGCGTCGAGCGATTCGGTCGGGGCTTCGGCATTGTCCGGCAGCGCTTCTGCTTCGGCCATCACGGGGTCATTCGCATCGGCGTCTGGCGAGCCGAGCGCCAATGTTTCGCCGGGCGTGCCGTCGATGAAGCCGTTTGGATCGCCGCCGGGATCTTCTTCCAACAACGTCACCTGCGGTGGCAGCTTGGGGGACGGCTGCATGTTGGCAATCCAAGCTGTGACCAGCAAAATCGTCAGCGTGCCGAGCAACATGCAGACGGCCAGCAACCCCGACGAGACTTTGTCGTGCTGCGAAAGCGCGATCGGCGGCGGGCGTGTGCGAGTTGAACTTTCAGCGGTGGTGCTCACAGTGTGGAAACTTTCTTAACGTCTCGATTTCGCAACGGGCGGTTCTCGCTCGCGCGCGGAAACGTCCTCGTTCAATCGAGTAATTTGTCCCGCTCGGAGTACGGTCGGACTTTTTGATACCAGTCGCGCCATTCGCGAACGTCGTTCTCACGCCACTTTTCGAACGCAGCGTCCTTCTCGGCGGGAGTCGCATTCGCCGGGAATTTGGCTTCCAGATCGCTTGGCAGCCCGAATCCGCGCGGGCGACGGCTGAGCACGCACAGCGCATTGCGAGCCTCCACGGCAGCATCGTAGTCAACATCCTCCAGGCCTTTGATCAACACCTGCGCGACGAGCAGATCATTGCAGCGTCCCAGCGCCCAAAACGCCGTTCGGCGGACTTCGACTCGCTGATCCTTCGCCAGCTTCAACAACAGACTTTTCTGGCCGATCAGTTCTTGCCGCTGACCAACTTGGATCGCGTCCACAAGAGCCTTCTGAGCCGCTTCGACTCGATCGGACTTCGGATCACCCAGTTCTGCCAGCACCTTGTCGAGTTCCGTATCCGGCAACTTCTGAGCGGAAAGTTGTCCGCCTTGCTTATCGACCTTTCCCAAATCACTGGGCAGGCCGCGTCCTCCTTCCAGAAGACCGCCGCCATAAGTGGCGGCGCGCACGCGAGCAACTTGCGGAGTAACAGGAACGAGCTTTTCGGTGGCACGGGTCATGAACAAGATTGCGAAGCACGTCGACACCGTGGTGCCGCCCAAATCCTGGAAACTCCCGTCGGCTTGTTGGCTCTTGATCAGGAAAGCACAGCCTTCCTTATACCAGTCGCGGCCGCCGATCTTGTCCGAGTTCGTCAGCGAGCCGACCCTTTCAAGTCCATACAGATAATACAAACCCCAACCGGATGGCTTGTCGATGGTATAAAAGCGATTCAGCCAACCCATGCCACCGCCGATGCTCCGGTCCAATTCCGCACGCGTGGACTTCGGCCTGTATTTGGTATCTTGTGGCGAGGTTGGGGCGGCCGATGTGTCGGTCGCCTCCTGCGGAGTGACTCGTTCCAGGACGCCGAATGCCTTGTCGTTTTTCTTGGTCTTCGAATCCCCCCCTGTTGTCGCGGCAACTGGCTCTGGAGCTGGCAGATTCGACAACATGAGCTTGATGACGGCCAAGCTGCCGACTCCCGCGACGGTCATGCTGTGCTTTGCTGCCGGATCTCCCCCCAACGGGTGGTATCCGAAGGCGCCTTCTTTGAGCTGGGTCCGTATGTGCCACTGCGCTGCGTCATCCCACACCTTGGTGGGGACTTGAATTCCCGCGCGAGCGGCTGCCCAGAGCCCCAAGATTCCATACTGGGAAATGCTCGTGTCTCCCTTACTATCGCCGGTGGCATAATCCCAGGCACCGTACGGCTTCTGCTCTTTGGTCAAGAAGTCACCGATCATCTGAATTTGATCTTTGTACTTCACGCGGTCGGCGGCCACCAAACCCATCAGATCCACGCCTGCTTCGTAATTGTGATGGAGGGCCGGCTTATAGAAGCTGGTACACTTTCTCAGAATGTTGTCCGTTTGAGTTTTGACAAGCGGACTGTCGGCAGACTCTCCCGCGGACATGCAGGCATACACGACCAAGCCCGCTTCCGTCTCGACGATGCTGCGAATGCCGGAGAGGAATTTCACTCCGCGTTGAATGGCCGCTTCCACTTCGGGTGGGCGATCCGCGCACCAAGCTGGCGAAGCACACGCAGTCACCGCCGCGAAAGTCATCGCTAGCAGCAACAATCGACGGCGGATCGACGGTCGAAGACGGCCGGGAACACAGCGCTGCGGAGAGAAATCGCGATCGTCAGACATGAGCCAATCCCTCCGAAAAAATCCCCACAAAACAGCGGTCAGGATGCTAGACCTGCTCCGAGAGGGTGTCAACGTGCTCGATTTCACCAGCGGTTGATCACGGGCGGTCGAGTCGCTCTTCCTGCCACTCGCCTTGCAACGTCAGGACCAGTCGGCGCGAGCCGCCGTGATTGCGGTGCTCGCACAAATAGATTCCTTGCCACGTCCCCAGCACGAGCCGCCCATCGGCGACCGGCACCCAGACCGAGCTTCCCAGCATCGCGGCCTTCACGTGAGCCGGCATGTCATCCGGTCCTTCGACCGTGTGACGATACGGAAACCGCTCCGGCGCGAGATGATTGAACGATGCTTCGAGATCCGCCGGGACATCGGCATCCGCGTTCTCGTTGATCGTGATGGATGCGGATGTGTGCTGAATAAAGACGTGCAACAACCCGACTTTGACCTTCGGCAGTTCGGGCAACGCGCCGAGCACATGTTCGGTCACGATGTGAAACCCGCGCGGGAACTCTGGCAAACGGAGTTGTTTCTGAAGCCACGGCATGAGTTTTCAAATCTCAACTTTCGTGTGATACGCATTCCGATCATTAGCCGCGCGACTCGGATGACTGCCCCTTCCAGCGGAGCCAGTGATCGGCGAGCACGATCGCGACCATCGCCTCGGCCATCGGGACGAAGCGCGGCAGCAGACAGGGATCGTGGCGGCCTTTCGTTTTGATGGTGGTCGGCTCACCCTCGTGTGTCACGGTGGCTTGCTCGATCGGCAAGCTGCTGGTCGGCTTCACTGCGGCGCGGAGCACGATCGGCAAGCCGGTCGAAATCCCGCCGAGCATTCCGCCGTGGCGGTTGCTGGACGTCGTGACTAAATCGGATGGAGATGCAGGCGAGCCGCCGGCACTACGTTTGGGGACGAACAAATCGTTGTGCTGGCTGCCGCGCATCGTGACACAGCCGAAACCGATGCCGTACTCAACTCCCAGAACCGCCGGCAGGCTGAACAACGCTTTGGCGAGGTCCGCTTTGAGTTTGTCGAAGACAGGCTCTCCGAGTCCTGGCGGGACGTTGGTGGCGATAATCTCCGCCGCGCCGCCGATCGAATCGCCGTCTTTGCGAACCGCTTCGATCAGCTCGATCATTCGCGTCGCCGCGGCGGCGTCGGGACAGCGCACGATGTTGGGGTCGCCATTGGGAAGCGTTTCCACTTGAGACAACGTGATCGCGGCGGGATCGGGAATGTTGGCTTTGATGTTCCCCACTTGCACGACATAGCCGACAACCTCGCCGCCAAATGCTTCGCGCAGAATCTTCTTCGCCACGACCCCGGCGGCGACTCGCACGGTTGTCTCGCGAGCACTGGAACGTCCGCCGCCGCGGTAATCTCGGAAGCCATACTTCGCATCGAAGCTGAAGTCGGCGTGGCCGGGGCGATATTTGTCTTTGATGTCTTCGTAGTCGCGGCTGCGCTGATCGCTGTTTCGGACCAGGATCGCCAAGCTGGTTCCGGTTGTGCGTCCCTCGAAGACGCCGGCGAGAATCTCTGGCAGGTCGTCTTCCTGCCGCTGAGTCACGATCTTGCTCTGCCCCGGCCGGCGGCGTCGCAAATCGACCAGCAGGTCATCAACGCTCAGCGGGATGCCCGGAGGCACGCCGTCGATGATGACGACGTTGCCTGGCCCGTGACTCTCACCCGCCGTAGTAATCCGCAACGCTTGTCCGAAGGAATTTCCTGCCATGATGCGGTCAGTGTAGGCCGGGCACTCTTGCCCGTCATCTACAAGCCCCGTTCATTGCACGGCCACGACTTTGTTGGTGCCGCGGTGAGTTAGACGCTCGACCGTGATCCTGTACCTGACCGTCACGCCGTCGCGATACGTCCAGGTCTCGATGATTTGTCCGGAGGTTGCGACTCGCGTGAGCGATTGGGGTGAACCCAGGCACTTCAGCAACTCCGCTGCCGTCATGTCAGTGGTGGGGACACCTAAGCGAATGTTGCGTTCGCGTTCCGTATCAGCTCCGGCCGGTGGTGGTGAGTTCGGCACCAGAGGAGTCGCCTGTGGTTGGACCCATTGGCCATTGACCTTTTGATAGCCCAACTTCGTGAGTCGTTCGAAAATGTCCTCGTTCGTTGGCGCGAGCTGTAGCGCTTCGAGCAGCAGCAATCCGGCTCCCGGTTGATCCTGCAGCAGAGCCAGACGGTCGTCAGCGATCTGGATTAGGCCGGTGACGCCATCCTTTCGCAGCGACTGTTCGCGTCGTGTCAGCCAGAGAGTGATCGCCTCCTTGGCGAGTGCTTCCTGTTTTCGGTCTCGACAGCGTTGCACCAGTTCGCCGAGCCGATTGCGCGACAGCGTGGCCGAGTTCTTGGAGAGAAACGCCAGTTCGCGGTCTCGATGCTGTTCGGCCAAGTCGTGTTGTTCGGGAAGAAACTCATCAATCCGATTGGCGACTTCGCCGCCGTTGCTGTCATCGGGCTTCGTGATCCGCCGGATCGCCGCCGTGGCGACTTCGACATGGAGCAACCGCTCGAACTTGCGACGGCGTGAATCATCGGCATTGCGGTACGAGATCACGGAGTTCCGACGGTACTCGTTGATCTCCAAAGGCAAGACGTTGTCCGCGCGAGTCAGCGCGCCCGGCAAGTCTTTGTCGATCTTTTGGAGGAACTGAAACAACGGATCCTTCGTTGTGTCGAATTCGTCCGCGGTCAGGTCGGGCTTTGGAGCGGACTTTTGCAAGCTCTCCCATTCCAGAGACAGCGACTCGTGCAGCCAGTCGAGCCGCAACGCATCCTCTAAGCCTAACGCTGGCACACGTGCCGACAGTTGCCGCAGCGCTTGCGGAGTGAGTTCTTTCAACTCCTGCCGTTCGATTTGCAGTCCTTTGCGATTGAGAACCTTGGCGCGCTCCAGCAGTTCATCGTCGCTGTAGAACTTGCCGCGTGCTGTCGCCCAGTCCGCCAACTCGTACCACTGCTTGGCCGCGCCGCGTGAGATGGTGCGTTCCCGTTCCGTCAGCGACTGCAGATCGGTGGGCAGGAATCGAATCTGGTCGACTTCAAAGTACAGCTTGCCACTGGTGGTCTCTTTTGCCAACCGTCCTGAGACCTCGATCACTTTGGAAATGCCCGATGCCTTCGGTAGCTGCAAGGACTTAAACGGCAGGTCGCAGTTCCTCATCCGCAATGACTCGCGAGTGAGGATGGCGTAGCGCCCTTCAATGCGAAACGTAGAGTCAACCAGTTCGGGCCACTGAGGCTTGAGCGCGATGAAGCTCTCCAGCGACTGTGCACCGGCGGCTTGCGTGGTGGTCGGGAAGATCAAAGCGAGAATGAGGAGGCAATTGCAAATTGCAAATTGCGAACGGCGAAGCAACGTCGCTGGCCGTGTCTTCCAACTTGCAATTTGCAATCCGCTTTTTCCGTTCATTCGATGGCTCCGATCCAGCGGCCTTGTTCGAGCAGTAGTGCGCGTAACTGCGCTTCGGTGCGAAGTTCATCGGGCTGAAAACCAGTTGCCAGCAGCAGGTCGTAGTCGGTCCACAGGAAGCCGGACGAAGACCTGAGCGTCAGCACCCAGGCGGATTGCTCCGCGTTCCATTTCAGCGATTCGACTTGTGCGGCAAACAGAACTTCGCGTTGCCCCAAATCATTGAGCGTGATTGTGGTTTGCGGCGGGGCATCGGGGGCGGCATTCTCATCGGGAGCGGCAGGGGGAGGAGGCGTCGCGGAAACTTTCGCGAAGATCGACATCGCTCCGGTCAGCACCAGCGTTTCCCCGTCGAATACCACTCGCTGTTCCCACACCCGATCCGCGCCGGAATTGGAAGGAGCGGACGGAGGTGTGACTTCACTTTGCAAGACGATCCAGTGGCCAGCGTAGAGGCTGGTGAATTCCGATTCGACAGCGGCGATAGCATCCTGCTCTCGTCGGGTCTTCGCCGCTTTCAGTAATTCGATCAGTGAGCGGTTCAACTGCGAGTTGATCGCGGTTAGTTGTCGAAAGCGTTGCCGAGCTTGCTCGGCGGGCACGTCGTGTCGTCGCAGCAGATCCACCGCGTTGGCCGCGCGAGAGAACTGCTGCGCGGCTTCGACGAAGTCCTTCTTTTGAATCGCGACCTGTCCTGCGTCGTTGGCAGTTTTGAATTCAAACTCCGCACCGGATCGAGCCGCACGAGTCCACTGCCACCAACCGGTCAGGCCGATGACCGCCAGCAGGCTCAGGACCATCAACCGCAGCGGCGTGAACTGGCGAAGAACCCGGCTGCCAACGACCGAAAGATCTTTCCGCAGGTCGATACCCGGCCGAGCCGGAGCGGTCGCGGCCTGAGGGTCCGACTTGGCCGAGGTCGATTTCGACCCGGCGGCGGACTTGGTTTTGAGGTCGGGCTTGGGGGGCTTGACCTTGCGGACCTTCATGACCGGTCGCGGGTAGACGTCCAGCGGCAGCAGAAAAAATGGCTCGCCACAGTTTTTGCAGAGGACGCGCTGAAAGTCACGACGGCGTGTGGCTTCGACTTTGCGGCCGCAGGGGCAGGCGATCTCGATCGGTTCGGGACTGATTTCAGCCTCACGACCGCCGAATGCGCCTTTTGCTCGCGAGAGCCACCCCGACATGGCATTGATCCTCAATTCGGCCATGAGTCTGACTTGCCGATGGACGATTATGGAGGTGTGGAATTCCGATGGTCAATGAGACCAAGCAAGTCGCATGGCCGCGATAACTGATTTGATTCCTTCAATTCGTGCGACCCGCAAGGTTGAAACCCTGATGGTTCTGTCTCCGCTCACGACATCACTACCGAAGCTGCAGTTGAAGCCCGGTCGTTGGACCGTCGGCTCGGCGGCGACTTGTAGTTATCGAATCGTGGCCGAAGGGGTCCGACCTCGTCACGCGTTGCTGCTGTGCGGAGGCCAGACGACGCTGCTCAAGGCGTGGGACACTCACACTTGGCACAACGGTCAGCCGGTGCATGGCGAAGTGCGTCTGCAAACTGGCGACCGTGTGACTGTCGGCTCGGTGGAGTTCACCGTTGAGCCCGCCGGCCCCGTGGTCGTGGAACGTGCGCCGTCCCCAATCAGATCGTCATCAGAGCCAGACGGCTGGGACTTGGAACGCCTGCGCGGGCAAATCCAAGATTTGAGAGACGAACTCTCTCAGCGAGTGAGTCGACGGCAAGCAGCCATCCCTGCGGAGCCGCTCATCGAGACAACACACCCGGATGTCGAGCGAATGTCTGCTCGAGTGGTCGAACTGGAACATTCGGCGGACGAAGCCCGGCGACTCTTGGAGCAAACTCAGCAAGAACTTTCCTCCCTCCGCGCGGAGCAAGCCGAGCGCGACGCGTAATGGCAACGCGCTCGCGAGCAACTCGTGGCTGAAAGCGCCGAGCGAGAGCGAGCCTGGCAACAACAAGCGGACGCTTGGGCCGTCGAGCACGAGCAATGGCAAGACGAATTACTGTCGCTCGCAAACGCACGGCAGCAGTTGGCGACGAGGTTGGAGCAACGACAGTCGGAACTGCAAACCGAAGTGACGCGCTGGCAGACGGAATGTGACGAACTGCGTGCGGATCGGCAGCAGCAACTCGCTGCTCAAGAAATCGAACGACAGCAATGGCAACAGGAAATGGCGTCGCTCGCCAATGCGCGACAGCAGTTGGAGGCGGAGTTCGAGCAACGGCAAGCCGAGCGACAAACCGCGGCATCACGCTGGCAAACGAAATGCGAAGCGTTGCATGTCGATTGGCAACGGCAACAAGCTGCCTGGGCGGAAGAGCGCACGCAGTTGTTGGAAGAATCACAGCGGCAAAAGGACGAGGCGGCTCAGAATGCGTTGCAAGCCGTGACTCGGCGCGAGCAGGAACTGGCGGAGCAAACGCAGACATTGCTCACTGAGCGTCAGCAGATCGAAGCGGAACGCTTGCAGCTTCAATCTGCGCGACTGGATTCGGAGCAAACGCTCGCGGATTTGTCAGCGGAACGTCAGCGTCTCGAAGACCGCGCGGTCGAGGTGCAGTCCAAATCCGACGAACTCACGCGACACTTGGCCGAGTTCGAGCAACAACAAGCTCAGCTCGCTCGCGATCAACAGGTGCTGGAGCATTCTCAGAACTGGGTGCAATCCGATCGCCGCAAACTCGTCGAAGAGAAAACACAGTGGCAGCAGCAAGCCACCGACCGGCAAGTCGAACGCGAAGCCTGGAAGGCTGAGAGCGAACTACAACGACTCCAGCTCGAAGAACTTGAAAAGACTCGTGGGCGGTGGCGCGAGGAGCGTGACGAGACGCAGCATCATGCGGCCAAGCGTGACCAGCTCACTGCCGAGCGCGATCAGCTCACAGTGGAACGCGATCAGCTCACTGCCGAGCGAGAACAATTCGCCGCGGAACGATTGGCTTGGTCCCGGCAGTGCGAGCAGGCACAGTCCGAGCTGCAAGACAACGCCACGAAATTGGAAACCGCATACGCCGAGCTGCAAGCACAACAACAACAAACGCTTCAAGACGAACAGCACCGGCTGCAATTACTGCATGCCGATTGGGAAGCTCGCACCGCCGAAGTTCAGATTGAGCGTGAAGCGGTGGACTCGGAACGCCAGGCGTCTTCGGAGATCCAACGTGCTTGGGAGGACGATCGCTCGACGTGGGAAAGTGATTTGCCACCGGCGCGTCCACAGCCGCCAACTTTCGCCGAGGAACCGTTGCGGTCACTGACAGATGATTGGAGTATCGGTGTCGATTTGACCGCGCCACGCGAGACGCCTGGAGTCGATCCATTGATTGAGCCGGCGACCAACTCCGATTGGCCGGTAGCCTCGTGGACTCAACCGCTCGCAGAAACGACCTCGCTGGATCGAGTCGGCGCGAACGAGGATTTCTCACCCGCAGCCGAATGGGAGAGTCCCTCTCGCCCCAATGATATCACCGACATCTCCGACACAGAGGTATCTCAACCTCCAGCTTTGGAAAGTCTGCCGGAGACAGCGGCAGACAGGCCGCTGTCCGCAATGAAAACTCTCGACTTCGATGTGGCCGCCTTGCGCGCGGAACTCGCCGAGAAGTTTCAACTTCCCGGCCTGCGCGAAACGTTGCCGGCATCGTCGGTCGTCGACGAACCGACTGACAGCGAACCTGCGATGGACGAACTGGCCGCGTCCGAGCCGACTGACAGCGAGCCGACTGTCACCGAACCGGCTGCCGTTGAATCGACGGTCGCCGAATCGGATGCGAGTCCAAACTCCGGAGCGTCGATCGGCGACATCGGATCGCTGGCATTCTCAGAGGATGAGCCGATTGACGATTCCGTGTCGCGCTACATGCAACACTTGCTGGCTCGATCCCAAAAACCCGGGGACAATGGAGGCGAGCGATTCGCTTCGACCAGCACTCGCAATGCACCGGCAACGGAGCGTCCGCAACCATCGCACGTCGCCGCGCCGATCAAGGTGGCCGAATTCGACATCACGGACGAGTCGAGTTCGTCGGATGTCGAAAGCCCCTCCAACGCCAAGCTACGGGCGCTGCAAGCCGAACCGGCTCACAAGCAGGACAAAGATGCGATCCGCGCGGCGACTGAGCGGATGCGTCAAGTCGCCAATCAGCAGACGCTCAACATCGTGCAAGCCTCGAATTCGTCTCGCCTGAAACGTTCGCTCAAAACGAAGTCGTGTCTCGCGGCGTTCTCGTTCGTGCTGAGTGCGGGATTGCTGTTCCTGGGCTACTCGTCTCAACCGGACTTTGTGGTCCTGAGTGTGTGCGCGGCGGGGCTGGGTGTGATGACCTGGGTCGACCTGTTCTTCGCGATTCGCGAAGCCCGCCGCCGCACCTCGCAGCTCGCCGGACGTAAGAAGAAAGCGTGACCGAACCGCGATCAACGCCGCCCCTTCGCCGCACGCTTCGTGCGAGCTTTCCCCTTCGCTTGCCCTTTTGCGGTTCCGCTCACGGCCCCCTTCTTGGCGTTTCCTTTGGCGGACTTGGCGGCCCGCTCTTCAAAAATGCGGTCCCAACCTTCCGAAAACTTTGGCGTCGTCCCTGAGTGAACCGTGTAACCCGTCATGCTGCGTTCCTTTCGTGAAACGAATTTATTGCTCATCTACCGCCACGCCGGCCGCGAGATCGCGAATCGAGATACTGACCCAACGCGCGGTCATAAGGATCAGTCGTTTTGAGTTTGAAGTAATCGCAACCCAACGCTCCGCACCCCGCCGACAGTGCCGCGCAGAACCGACGGTAGTTTTCCAAGTAGTGCTTCCGCAATCGATGCGGATCGACGAGCACTCGATTCGTCAGCCGTTCGAGATTCCGAAACTGCGTCGGCCGAGCGAAAGGAAACTCTTCTTCCTCCGGCGCGACCACGTGCAGCAACACAACCTCGTGCCGCGAGTGCCGCAACTCCTTCATCGCCGCCAGCACCTTCTCGACCTCATCGAACATGTCGCTGACAACGAAGACCAGGCTCCGCCGCTTGAGCGTTGGCACGATGCTGGAGAGCACTTCGCCAAGGCTCGTCTCACCCCCCGGTTCTCGCTCGCCGAGCAAGTCCGTAATGCGTTGAAAGCTGTGGGCCGCCGTCGAAGGCTGAGCAATGTCGCGCACCACCGTGTCGAACGTCATCAACCCCACTGAGTCACGCTGCGACAGCAACAGGTAGCCCATTGCCGCCGCGACCTGCCGAGCGTAATGCCACTTGCTGAGCGTCTTCCCCGCGTAGGCCATGCTCCCCGACGCATCGACCAGCAGGTAAGACCGCAGGTTGGTCTCGTCTTCGTACTCTTTGATGTAGTAATGACCGGTCTTGCCGAACGCTCGCCAGTCGATGTGCCGAATCTCGTCGCCGGGGTAGTACTGCCGATGCTCAACGAATTCGACGCTGGCCCCTTTGAACGGACTCTTGTGCTGTCCGATCAAGTAACCCTCGACAACCAGCTTGGCAACGACCTCCAACTTGCCAAACTTGGCCAACGCCGTCGGATCCGACAGCGGCACATCATCGCGAGCATTTTTACCGAAGATCGTTTGCATCATCGTAGGTCAGCCTTTCCAGGCTGACCCTTTGCGTGTTGAGAGTCGGTCGTCGTTCGGGTCAGCCTGGAAAGGCTGACCTACGAATTCCCTTTGCACTTGAAATAGTACCGCTGAATCTCCGCCACACACGGCTGCCCGTTGGCCGACATCACCGAGCACCGAGCCTCCGGCGTCTTGGCTCGTGCAACGGCCGCCCGTGTGCGAGCGACGCTCCCTTCGGCGACATCCTCTTCGATTTCGCCGCACATCACCCCGAAGCACCCGCAGATCGGCGCGTCCGCCGACTTGGGATACGCCGGCCGAGTCAGCTTGTCGATCGTCACGACCCGTTCGAACGCGTCGAAGTAAGCGACTTCACATTCCGGTTGGATGCAGAACATCGCCGTCTCGCCAATCTGCCCGCGAGCCTCCGGCTTCAGCCAAGCATCGAGCGTAATCCGCTCGACCGCCTGCCCCAGCGAGCCGCAAAACGGGCAGTGCCGCACATCAGAATCCGGTTCGCGAACGAATGCCTTGTTCATGGAAACTCTCTGCTCCGAGAGTTAAGCGACGGCAGCATGACGCTCGCGAAGACGAGTGAGCAGCCGACTGGCTGCCGCTGCCAACTCGTCGTCTTCACAGTCCCACACCGCCTCCGGTTGAGGCCCACGAGCCAGCGTGGCCAAATTTGTGAGCATTTGGCCCAAACGTAACTCCGGGTCGGCGTCGCTCAACTCCGCCACTAAGCGAAGCAACTCTTCTCGGGAACTGGTCATGGCAGCGTACTCCCAATCGTAGGTAAGTGACCGACTGGCTTTGTCAGATCGTCCACAATCTCAACGGTGATCCGGCGGCCGGGCAGAAACTTGGCAGCCCGCGTCGCTCGTGTTACCCCATTATAGACCACCAACTCTCCATCTCGACCCCGGAAAACTTCCGGGAAAGGCATGCCGTCGATGGACGTCCCAAACCGAGCAATCTGTCGTTGCAGCTTATACGCATCGGCTCCGGAGAGTCGCGTCGTGGGGAGGTGCAAGCTGCGAGGATCGACGTCAACGAACAGTCGTGGGTTCATGTCCGTAGGGTATCGCTTGAGCGAACTGAGGCAACCAGCGATGACCCCGAAACTCCGGCTTCAGCTACGCATCGAACGTGACTCGCTCGACCGCCTGCCTCAGCGAGCCGCAAAACAGAAAGTGCCGCAAGTCGTGATCAGATTCGCGAACGAAAGCCTTGTTCATCGCCAGCCATTCATCAGAAAAACTCAGAGGTTCCGAGTGCAACGGCTTGTTAATCGAGGTTGGGGGATGACTTTCCGATAGCCGCAAGCGCATTCTGAAAGATTGCATACCATGCTTCGACACGCGCGGGCGACGTGATGAACCACTCGACTCCCGGACTGTCAGGTACTTCCGCCTCGATTAGCCTGAGTGAGTTGTGCAAGACTTT
Organism: Planctomyces sp.; assembly: GCA_005778115.1. Classification (GTDB taxonomy): domain Bacteria; phylum Planctomycetota; class Planctomycetia; order Planctomycetales; family Planctomycetaceae; genus SXKJ01. The sequence continues at coordinate 22,198 of SXKJ01000425.1, forward strand.
CTCAAGAGCTGCTGAATCGTCTGTTCGGAGCACGAGCCCGACCGTTGGCAGGCGCGAGAGCGCCGTTCTTACACCTTGGCCCAAGATTCGAGGGATCGCATCGCTGCTTCCCGTGTGGCCGATCTTACACTCCCACACATCTCGCCCTTTGAGTTCTGCGAGTTCTCGGTCGTTTGGATTGAAGTACAAATAAACGCACTCGCGTCCGGTTCCAACTTCCCTTTCTGGCCGTATGGCGGGCGCCAAATCATCGAGTGCCTCGTCAATTGACGCTGTTGCGTTTGTTTCCGTTTCTTCTGGGTTTGGATGGCCTTCCTCTGATGAGCCGGTCCAGCGCCACCAGCCGTGGCCTGCGGCGGTCAGCAAGCCATCGTCTCTGAGATCCGCCAATACTCGCCGAACTGTAAAACCAGGGTTGGATGCGGTGAGACCGGCGCGTTCGCGATGCAATTGAACGACTCGTTCGACGAGGGCACCGCTCTTCCACTGCGACTGTCTGTGAAACAACTCTTCAGTGATTTGTCGCACGATTGGTCGGGTGAATGGTAATCCCAATGCATCTCCGGCAGCTTCGTCTATGTCAGTGCTCATGGCTGCATTCTCTGGCTAACTTGCTTTTATCCAACTTGATCGCGGATCAAAAAGATCGTCACGGCTTCCGCGATCATCGCGAACTTCAATAACTCGATGGTGGAGCACCGTTGGTGGCCGACGTGATCGGCGATAATCCCAATCGCTGGCGGCATTCGTTCAGAATCTCCGCCGTCTTGCTGGCTCCGCAGCGGGTGATGAAGGGGCGGGCTTCGAGCAGTTGGTCCAGCGTGCGGATGCCTCCGGCCGCTTTGACTTGGACGTGCGGCGGCGAGTGCTCGCGCATCAGCTTCAAGTCGGCGAGCGTCGCGCCGCCGGTGCCGTAGCCGGTCGAGGTTTTCACCCAGTCGCAATTCAGCTCGCCGCAGATTTCGCAGAGGCGAAGCTTGTGCAAGTCTTGCAAGTAGCAGTTCTCGAAGATCACTTTGATCTTCTGACCGGCCGAGTGCGCGGCGTCGGTGATCTCCTTGATCTCTTGTCGGACGTAGTCCCATTGGCCGCTGAGCACTTGGCTGATATTGACGACCATGTCGAGTTCCTGGCAGCCGTCTTTGAGTGCCTGCAACGCCTCGGCCACTTTGATCGCGGTGGTGTGGCCGCCGTGGGGAAAGCCGATTGTCGTGCTGGCTTTGACTGTGCTGCCGGCGAGGATCTCGGCGCAGCGCTTCACGGAGTACGGCAGGATGCAGACGCTGGCGGCGTCGTAGTCGCGAGCGAGTTTGCAGCCGGCTTCGAGTTCGTTCGCCGTCAGCATCGGTTGCAGCAGCGAGTGGTCGATCATTTTGGAGATGTCGGAGTAGGTATAGGGCATGAGGGAGTCCTTTAGTTTTGTGATCTCAAATCAAAGAATCATTCGCGTGTCTTCAACACCGCGATCAGATCCAAATGATCTAACCGGCGTCGGACCAACAGGCCCGACAAGATAGCGGCGATGAGCACGACGGTCGTGGCAAACGAATACGTTGCCGGTTCGATGATCAGCGGGATGCGGTACAGCTCGGTGTCCATGAACCAACAGACGAGTTTCGCCAGGCGGTTGCCGATGAATAGACCCAGCGGAATGGCGGCACACGTCAAGATGGCCAGCTCGCCCAGCAGGATGCGCGAGATTTCCGCGCGCGTCAGGCCGAGCACCCGCAGGCTCGCCAGTTCGCGGCCCCGTTCCGACAGAGCCACGCGCGCGGTGTTGTAGACCACGCCGAACGCGATGATGCAGGCGAAGACGACGTTGAAGGCTTGCATGGTCAACAGGTTGTTCATCACGGTGTCGCGGAAGCCTTGAATGGACGCCCCTTTGAGCATCACGCTGGCGACGCGCGGAGTCGCTTTCAAACGGCGGTAGAGATCCTCGGCGGCGGCCGGATCGGCGGTGATGGCGATGCTGGTCACGGCCGGGCCTTCTCCCACCAGGCGATTCAGCGCCCGTGCCTCCATGTAACAGACGGTGCCGAGATATTCCTGACTGAGCGCCGCGATCCGTACCGGACGAACGCGGCGGCTCCCCTCCATGATTTCCAGCGTGAGGGTATCGCCGATGCGCACGCCGAGCACTTGGGCCAGTTTTTGATTGAGCACGATCCCTTCCGGCGGCACCGCGACTGGTTCGTCGTTGTCGTCAATCAAATGATTCAGCGTCGCGTTCAAGTCGATGCCGAGCAGATAGGTCCGCTTCTCGACTTGATTGTGGAAGATTTTGACGCCGACTCCCCGACGTGGTTCGGCCAGCAGGACGCCGGGAAGCTGTTGAATCTCATTCAGCGCTTTGCGTGAGGTCGGCTCGCTGAGCGTCACGTCGATGTCGTGCCGATTGATGTACTCGAACTGCATTCCGACCAGCCATTCCAGCGAGTCGGCGGAAAACCGGCCGAGCACCAGAATCGCCGCGGCCATCGCGATGCCGCACACGGACAACATCGCCTTGACCGGCCGCCGTTCGATGTTGCGAATCACGATGCGGCCGATTTGCGAGAGCCAGTGCTCAAATCCCAGACGCTCGAAGATCGTCGGATGAAACTCTCCCGGCGGTTCCGGTCGCATCGCCTCCGCCGGCGGCAGCGAGACCGCGCGGCGCACAACGTTCAGAGTGCCGATCATCGACGCCACCACGCAAACGCCGAACGCTCCCGCGATGACTTGCGGAGGGAGCTGATAGTGTAGTTCCGGGTATCGATAGAACTCGGCATAGATGCCCATCATCTTGCGGCCGATGAACGCTCCGGCGATCGTCCCCGCGATGCCCCCCACCACGCAGATCAGCAGCACCAGCTTCAAGTAGTGCCGCCCGACCGCCCAGTGCGAATAGCCAAACGCCTTCAGCGCCGCGATCTGATCTCGCTGCAACGCGATGATCCGCGACAGCACGACGTTGAGCAGGAACGCCGCGACGCCCAAAAAGATCGACGGCACGATCATGCCCATGCGTTTGAGGTTGCTGATCTCATCGTTGAGAAACCGATGCGAGATTTGATCCGCACGCGCGTGCGAACCGAAGCCGCCATGCTTTTCGATGATCTGGTCCAACCGCCGGACGACCTCTCCCTCCGACGCCCCCGGCAGCAGTTCGAGGAGCACGTCGTTGAACGCCCCCTTCATGTCGAACGCCGCTTCGAGCGCCTCGCGGCCCATCCACAGAATCCCGAATCGCTTGTCATCCGGCACGAGCTGCCCGTACTTGATTTGATAGACGTACTCCGGCGACAGCGCAACGCCAACGATCCGCAACTTCTTCTTCTTGCCGTTGATGACCGCCGAGATCTGATCGTTGAGTTCCAGCTTATGAGCTTTGACAAACCCCTCGCTGGCGAGCACCTCATCATCGCTGCGTGGTTCGATGAAGCGTCCTTTGCGCAGGAACAGCGAACAGAGATCGGTCGGCTGCGGATGCTCCGGGATCGACACGAGCCGTCCGGCGACAGGTTCCGGGAACGACGGTACGTCCAACGTCACATCCTCGACCACGCGTGTCTGAATCCGCGCGACTCCGGGAATCTCTTCCATCCGCTCGGCGACCGTCAGCGGAGCACGCTTAATCCGAGCAAACACCTGCGGGAACCGATTGTCTTCATAGAAGCCATCCATCGTCCCCTGCAACGAGACCATCGCGCTGGAGGACATCACAAACGTCGCGACCCCGCACGCCATGACCGCGCAGATCGCCAGCACCTGCCCCTTCATCAGGAACACGTCGCGAACCAGTTTGCGATCAATCGCCCGCATGACAAACCCTGGAGTGCTGCGGCTCGACGCAGCCCTCCTTCCATTTGGAAGAACGACGACATTGTCCGCGAAACCGACCTTCGATCTCTCGCCGCGTCTATGAGTTGCGATCGCCGCGATTCCAATCGAATGGAGGGCTGCGTCGAGCCGCAGCACTCCAGGGGTCATCATCGCGACCGCGATGACCAACCGCCAATAACCGTCCCGAAGTTTCGCGTTCCAATTTCTTTGTTCCGTCGATTGTAAATGAACCGAGAGAGGATAATTTGCCGACCCAAGCGTTCGGGCCGCTCGGCGAATTCCGCATTGTTCCACGTAGGATTCTGAGAAGAGATGGCGAGAAACGAAGCAGAGAACTCCCGGCGATTGATCGTCGGTGCCGCGATCGCAATTGTGTTGGTCGTGGTGGTTGGATTCTTCTTCATGGGAAAGAAGGAGGCCAAGGTCAGCGGCACCGTGACGTTGGATGGCACGCCTCTGTCCGCCGCGCAAGTGGTCTTCATCGGTGAGGACGCGGACAATCAATCGCCCGTCGTGGCCCAGTCCGACGAAGCGGGGAAGTTCAGCCTGACCGGCAATACCGGCGGGGGGGTGCCTCTCGGAAAGTATCGAGTCATGGTGACCAAGGAGTCGCTGGCGGATGGAACCCGTCCAGCCGGAGAAGGGTTGAAAAAAGCTCGCGTCGACGGCCTGCTGGTGAATACGCTGGCCAAGGTGTACGAGGACCAGGCCACGACGCCCTTGAAGTTTGAACTTCATCACGGGGCCAACACGATCAATCTGGAATTGAAGAAACAGCCTTAAGGGGCCGGGCAAGAATTAGTTTGTAGTTCCGCCTTTAGGCGGCATCGGCATCCGGTACCGCCTAAAGGCGGAACTACGAACTTGTTTCTCCTCGCCTCAAAAATCACCAAGAGCGACGATTACTCGTTTCTGAAAGCAGGCGTGACGATGACTCGAAGTCAACGACGGCACTTACAGGTTCGAGCCGGTTTTACGCTCATTGAGTTGCTGGTGGTGATTGCGATTATCGCGATTCTGATTGCGCTTTTGTTGCCGGCGGTGCAGCAAGCGCGTGAGTCCGCGCGGCGTTCACAGTGCAAGAACAACATGAAGCAAGTCGCGCTGGGGATGCTATCGTTCCACGACACTTACAAACGTCTGCCGCAGGCCGGAGGAAACTCGCCCTCTGGAGAGAATCCGGCCGTGCGAACGTTTTACTTCAGTTGGCCGTTTCACGTTTACCCGTTCATTGAACAGGGTGATCTCTTCAAGCTCGCCCCTAAAGACCCGCTGGTGGATATCAACACGCTTCCGAACGGGGCGGCCATTCTGGCGAAATTGGACACCTCGCCGATCAAGTCTTTTTATTGCCCGACGCGCCGGGCCGTCCGGCTGTATCACGGCGATGCCATCACCGACTACGCCGGCAATCTGGGAAGCGCGGTCAATGACGGAGTGATCGTCACCAACAGCGGTGCCACGATTTCGTCGTTTAACGGTGTCGGCTTTCAAGCCATTCGCGACGGCACGACCAACACGCTGCTCTTGGGAGAGCGGCGAATCAATACACGAGACATCGAAGCGGGCACCGACTTCTACGACAACGAATCGGCAGTTCGACCGGCGGATGATTGCGACGTTGTGCGTCGCGCTCAGCCCATCGGCGGCAGTTGGTTGGGGCCAGCGTTCGACATCGATGTCGCCACGACGGCCGGCTCGGGTGGTTATTTTGGCGGCGGCGGACTGTGCCAGTTTGGAGGCCCACACGCGGAGGGAATGATGGCCGCTTTGTGCGACGGCTCCGTCTGTTTTCTCAGCTATACGATCGACGTGAAGATCTTCAAAAACGCCTGCGGCCGAAACGACCGTCAATCGATCACATTCGAGTAGTCCTGTCACGGCTTTGCTCTCGTTCCCTCTGGCTCATCTACCTGGCCCGTGTGCGCATCGACGATCGAGACGCGGAGGTCAGTGCATGCGCTCGGACGGCTGGCATTTCCTTCACGGGGGCGATTGGTCGCTGCCCGGGACTGCCTCGCTCAAGCAACTCGACCACGACGACTTGTGACTCGTGACTGAGCGACGGTGACAGCCATTTCTCGTCGGCGATCAATGTGCCGACGCACCGTCCGTCGAGGTAGACCAGCCGATGCGCCGCGATGCAGGGGACTCGCGGTTGATCGTCGAGAACGCCCACCAAGTTCAACGGATCGGCGGCCGAGATCAACACGAATTCGCGTCCCTTAGCCTGACTCTCCGAGTCGGCTTCCGAGCCTTGTAATCCATCGCGCAGCAACCGCAATTGCCGAATCGACTCGCTCATCGAGAACTGCTCGCCCGCCACGCCGGAGATGAATCGTCCGCCACGAATCTCGCCGCGTGCTTCCAGTCGCCGATAGACCTGCAACAGCTCCCACCACGACGGCGCGCCGGATTCGCGAGCCAACAAGTCTTTGAACATCACCCCCCAACGCCGCAGCAGTTGCCACGCCCATTGCTCGACGACTTCGTGGCAGCGAAGTGGGGAGTGGGGAGTGGGGAGTGCGGAGTGGGAGACAGGGACGAGCGTTTTGGTTTCTGTCTTCAACTCCGCACTCCGCACTCCGCACTCCGCACTCCATTCCCGCCACAACGACCAGCGGCCCGCCGATCCCGCGACGCCGCGTTGACGCAGGAGTCCCGGCCGGCCTCGGCTCGCGCCTCGCGACGATGAACGGCACACGTCGCTGATGAGCTGTCGTAATCCAGAAAAACCGTCAGCCGTGACCAAGCCGCGCGACACGAGTTCTCCTAATCCATCTTCAACATGAGCCGGCAACAAGCGGCTCTCGCGGAGCAGGTCGGTCAGGAACATCGCCCCCCGCGTTCGCAGCAACAACGCCAGGTCTTCTGCGGAGGAACTCAGTATTTCGTGGGGCAGGTTTTCAACCTGCCCGGACTTGGGGTCTGGCAGGTTGAAAACCTGCCCCACGACATTCAGCCACGGCAAATCGCCACGCAGGAACAACGACACCGGCACGACGCGCGTCACTCCAGACATGGGCCTGCTTTTCTCGGGATCGACACGCGGCGGATACAGCCGCCCCCACGCGACTTCGCCCCCCAGGCACAACTCGTCGAGCCACTCCGGCCGATAGTGCTCGATTCGCGCCGGCAAGACATCTCGCTCCCATGCGACAGCGGGAATGTCCAAGCCTTGTAGCATCGCGATCACTTCAAACAGGCCGTTCGATCCTGTTCGCTTGTCGTTGCCAGTGATCCCCTGCCGCCGCGCGAGATACCGCCAGTACGTTGAAACATCGACCGGCTCAATCAACCGCCGCAAGCCTTCAATCGTCAGCCGATGAATGCGAGCGAGCAACCGACGATGGCACCATTCGTTGGGAGTTGGGAGTTCGGAGTTCGGAGTGTGGAGTTGAACGACAGATTTATCCGAGACTCCAGTCTTCAACTCCGCACTCCGCACTTCGCACTCCCCACTCTCGCGAAACACCCCGCGTAACACCGTTCCCTCCCCTTCGAGGGCCTCCAGCGCGGACGAGACTTGTGACTCGGTGAACGTTGTTTGGTTCGCCAGTTCCGCTGACGTAATCGGCCCGCAGACTTCCAACCAACCGCGTAGAACGGCGACTCGCGCGTCGGTCGTTTCCCATGCGGTGCGGACTCCAGAGGGAGCAGCGATGACAGGATCAATCGTCTGGTTGGGAAAAAGCACCGTGATCGCAGGCAATCGCTCGGCTGCGACCCATGCGAGTTGTCCATTCGGCAGCGTGAGCGAGGTCGCTCGGCGATCGGCGATGAGTTCGGCGAAGTCACTCTCGTGGCCGACGCTGCTAGCGTCGGCGCGGATACTGGCAGCATCCGCCACGGTGTGCGGAATGAAGAATAGGCTCAGCAGCGCGTCGTGCAGTTCGTCGGCGTTACGGATCAGCGGCTGAGCCTCACGCACGACTTGCTCGATCGCCGCCGGATCGAGCTTCGCCAGATCTCGCACATCGTCGGGATTGAGCGTGCGGCGGTTCGCGACTGCGCGAGCACGACGCTCCTGAATCTCGCCGCCATCGAGGAACGCATACGGATTCGCGTTGAGCAACTCGTAACAGAACGGCGATGGCTCGCGCGTGTCGCGAGCGATCAGTTCGATCCGTCCCGCCTCAATGTCTTCGAGCACTCGATGCAGCCCCGCGAGATCCATCGCTTCGGTCAGGCAGTCGTACATCGTCTGTTGAACCAGCGGATGATCGGGCAACTCGTGATCGCCGACGATGTTCTCCTGGCAGCCGGTCAGCTTGGGAAACACGGCCGTCAATAAATCGTCCGAACGAAAGCGTTGCAGGGCAGGGGGGACTTTCTGTCCGTTCCGCATGCGCAGGACCAAGAGAGCTCGGTTCATGTTCCAACGCCAGCGCGTCTGAAACAGCGGAGTTTGCAGAATCGCCTGCTCCAGCAAGTTGCGAGAGTTCTCGCGATTGAGCATCGGGAACATGCTCTCCAAAGGAAACGAATGCTGTGGGCCGAGCGACAAGATGAAGCCGTCATCGTCGGCGGTCGCCTGCAATTCAAAATCGAACGAGCGGCAGAACCTCTTCCGCATCGCCAGTCCCCATGCCTTGCAGACTCGTGCCCCAAACGGAGCATGAACGACCATCTGCATCCCGCCGGATTCGTCGAAGAATCGTTCAAAGACGATCTTCTTCTGATTCGGGATCACGCCGATGGCCGCCTTCTGCGACTCGGCATAGTTCGCGATTTGTTGCGCCGCCCATTCAGAGCAATTCGTCTCCGCGAGCAGCCAGCCGGCAAGCGAGGGTGGCACGCCCTGACCATCGGGAAGGGCGTGGGTGACGGCTCCTCCACGCCCTTCCCGATGGTCAGGGCGTGCCACCCAGTCACTTTGCGTCTTTGCGTCTTTGCGTTGAACATCGACCAACCATTGCTCAATCTCTTCCCGCAACCGCGACACTTCCTCAGACAACTCCCACGAGCGCCCAGGTGCTTCGCCGCGCCAGAACGGCACGGTCGGCGGCGCACCACCAGCATCGGTCACCACCACATCTAGCTTGCGAATCCCTTGAAAGCGCCACGACGTTGAGCCGAGCAAGAAGATGTCCCCCCCTTGGCTCTCGACAGCAAAATCTTCGTCGATCGTGCCGACCACGACGCCATCGGGATCGGCGACGACACGATATGAGCCGATGTCCGGGATCGCTCCGGCGTTCATCGTCGCCGCGATGCGTGCGGCGGGCCGAGCTTTGATGCGACGTTTAACGCGGTCGTGATGCAGATAGACTTTGCCGCGACCGCTCGTGTCGGTGATCCCCTCGGCCATGATTTGTACGACCGAATCGAACTGCTCGCGAGTCAGATCGCGATACGGATACGCCCGGCGGAAGATCTCGAACAGTTCGTCCGACGACCACTCTTCCGCCGCTGCGACCTCAGCCACGATCTGTTGAGCCAGCACGTCCAGCGGCGCGACCGGAATCTGAATCACGTCGAGTCGCCCCGCGCGAACCGCTCGCATTAGAGCCATTGCTTCGACCAACTCATCACGAGTCATCGCGAACAGCCGCCCCTTCGGAGTCGCTTTGACCGCGTGCCCCGCTCGACCGATGCGTTGCAGAAACGTCGCGATCGCGCCCGGCGAGCCAAGCTGAATCACGAGGTCGATGTAGCCAATGTCGATTCCCAGCTCGAGCGAGGCCGTCGCCACGACACACTTCAGCTCGCCGTCCTTTAATCGCCGTTCCGTGCGCAATCGCAACTCCGCCGATAGCGATCCGTGATGACTGCTGATTTTGTCCTCGCCCAGCAACTCAGTCAGTTGATGAGCGACCCGCTCGGCCATGCGCCGTGTGTTGACGAAGACCAACGTGCTGCGGTGCGAGTTGATGAGCTCCACCACGCGCGCATTGATCTGCCCCCAATGCTCGTAGGAACAAACCGCTCCGAGTTCGAGTTCCGGGACTTCGATGGCAAGGTCGAGGTGTCGCGAATGTCCGACGTCGATGATGTGGCAGTGGGGAGTGGGGAATGGGGAGTGGGGAGTGGATGGCATGTCATTGTCGAGAGAGTCACCAAATGGCAGCGCTTGCTGCCTTTCCGCAAGCTCTGCGTTTCCTGCCTTCTTGTCTTCACTCCCCACTCCCCACTCCCCACTCCCCACTAAAAACTCCGCCATCCGTTCAATCGGGCGTTGAGTTGCGGAAATGCCGATGCGTTGCAGCGGTTTCTTACAGAGCGATTGCAGACGTTCGAGGCTCAGCGCGAGATGCGAGCCACGTTTGTCTCGGACGAGCGCATGGATTTCATCGACGATCACGACTTCGGTTTTTCGGAGTGCGACGCGGCCCTTCACAGAGGTCAGCATCAGGTAGAGTGACTCCGGCGTCGTGACCAGAATGTGCGGCGGCTTGCGGACGAGTGTCGCTCGTTGCGACGTCGAGGTGTCGCCGGTCCGCAGTCCGACACGGATCGGAGCCGGTTGCTCGCCGTGAATCGTCCGCAGGCCGGATTGCTCGACCAGTTCAGTGATCTCTCGCAGCGGCACGTCGAGGTTGCGGTGCATGTCGTTCGATAACGCTCGCAACGGCGAGACGTACACGACGCGAATCCCGTCGCCGAGTTTTTCTTTCAGCGAGCGTCGCAGCAGCCGGTCGATGACCGCGAGGAATGCCGTCAGCGTCTTGCCGCTGCCGGTCGGAGCGGCGATCAGCACATGCTCGCCATTCGCGATCGCCGGCCAGCCCAGCCGTTGCGGTTCCGTCGGCGCGGGGAAACGCGAGGCGAACCATTGCTCGATGATCGGGTGGAACTGCGACATCCACGAGTCCTTCCAGTCGTAGCTTGACTCTCCGAGTCGGTAAACGAATCGACGTATAGGCGAGCGGGATGGCGTCAGCCCCCGGTTTTTTGCGGAGAACGTGACCACCGGGGGGCTGACGCCGCCCCGCTCGCCAATTTCTTCTTAGGCTCGCCGCGTCAGTATAGCCAGAGCTTGGACCCGTCCGGCTGTCTCAACACGGGTTGTGAGGAATACTGCTCGCGGCCGAACCAGCGCCGCTCATAGGGTCGTTGACGCCAAAAATGCAGCGAGTCGTTCGGACTGACGGCTCGGAAGTCAGCAGCTTGTGTCTCGTCGAACCACGAAGCCAGCAATTCTTGCCAAGCCGCCGCGCGATGACGCCGGAGAATGTGAATCGGGTCGAAGCCATACCACTCGCCGCGCAGCTCGGGAGTTGGGATCTCGAACTGCCGGCCGAGATCGATGAGGTGTTGATTGAGTCGCGTCGTCTTGGATTCAAGTTCCTCGAACTGAATTTGGCTGTTCGGAAAGAACAGTTTGCGAAAGAACTGAAACCGTGTGCGGCCCAGTGTCCGCGCGCTGGCGAGCGGCAGTTGAGTCAGCACGATTCTGGCTCGCATGGCCCGCAACCGTTCCAAGCAGGTCGCGACCCAAGCGGCGATCTGGTCTGGTTCGATCCCGTACATCAAGTCGTTGCCGACGTCGGTGATGAGCGTTCGCGGCGGCTCATCGGACGTCGGCTGCGCGGCGAGGTCATCCCATACGCGACAAGGCACGATGCCGGGCAACTCGCGCGGTCCGATGCGATTCCAAATCCCGAATGAGCGGCCGTGTCCATGCGCGGCGAAGAGTTCCAGCGGCTCAGGAAAAGCTCGATGCAATCCGCGAACCAATCGCGGAAACGAAAGCGTCACGTTGCTGGCACCAAGCAGAATGATTCGCGGCATCATTCATCCCGTGTTCGTAGTTCTGCCTTGAGGCGATGCGATGGGTGAAAACATTCCGCCTGAAGGCGGGACTACGAACGCTCAACTTCCGTCAGGAACTTCCGTGACTCCGTCATCACATATTGCTCGGCACCAGCGAAGCCGATCAGGCGATAGCCTTGCGCGGCGGCTTTTCGTGCATCCTCAACACTGCGTGCTGGATAACCGCAAGCGACGTTGTTCTTCAAACACGCGGCGAGGATTCGCTCGGCCGCTTGCTGGACCTTCGGATGATCTCGCTCGCCGCCGACTCCGTAACCGAGCGCGAGGTCGCCGGTGCCGACCCACAAGCCGTCGAGCCCCGCTGCGGCAATCGCCTCAACGTTCTCGACTCCCTCCGGGTCCTCAATCAATGCCAGCAACACGACTTCATCATTCGCGGCTTTGAGATAGTCCGGCCCACTGACTCGCCCCCACATCGCGGCTCGGCCAGGGCCGAATCCGCGAGTTCCACGCGGTGGAAACATCCCGGCCGAGATCAACGCATGCGCATCCGAGACCGTTCGGCAATGTGGAATCAAAACGCCTTGTGCTCCGAGATCGAGCGCGTGCATGACCGCTTCCGGATCGTTCGGTCGCAGCACGCGAACAATCGGAGTCGTGTTGCCGGCGTAGCACCCGATGACGAGGCCTTCCAGCGATGAAGCATCGACAGCACCGTGTTCGCCATCCAGCAGCACGAAGTCCCAGCCGGCATAGCCAAGCAACTCGCAGAGGCCCGGTTCCGGCAAACGAACGGAACTCGACCATACGGTCTCTCCAGCCATCAGTTTTTGTTTGACGCGATTCGGTCGGATCATCATGAGTAATACCTTTCTGATTAAAGACTGCATCCGTACCGCGACCGTCAGGGAGCGGCCTGGTACGAGCGTTCGCCGTGAGCCGCTCCCTGACGGTCGCGGTACGGCTCAGAGGTCACCGTTTCCCTGCAATCGCCGCCGCGAGCGGCAGTCCCTCGCTGAGCGACGCTCGCAGAGCAACGCACAAGTCGAGGATGACGTCATCTTCTTCGGGCACTTGTCGTAACCGGACCGCTTCACCCAGGTCGATCGCCTGCAACAGCAGCCTCAGCCACGAACATGCTTGCACGCGAAACGCAGCCAGTTCGCTGTCGTTGAGATCGTGGCGAACAAGCTGCGTCTCTTCAGGCGTGCGCGTGCGTTTCAGCCGAGCCAACGTGCTCCCTTGAGTGCGAAACATGAATCCCTCGAAGAACGCACGTCGCAAACAGCCGGCGGCGTCGAATTGCAGAACCGGTTCGGCCCCGAAGTAAACCGAACACGCGCCGTTCTTTTTGAATCCGGCGACGACTGGATCGGGGACGAACGACACCTGCCACTCCACTCGGCGTGCCAGGCCGGTCGCTTCCTGCATCAAGTCTTCGCGGTCGGATTCGTGTTGAGCCATGAGGAAGAAGGTGTCAGAGTTCAGGGCTGTGGGAATATTCCTGGCGCAGTAGCCGTACCGCGACCGTTAGGAAGCGGCCCCGATCAGCCAGCGATTCGGCCGCTCCCTAACGGTCGCGGTACGGCTTGTTCGCAACGATTTGTTGGCACACCGAGGATCAGGGCAGGATAAACCCCAACTTGAATTTGCACAGCCGCAGCCGGACACTGATGCCCTACGCCACGGTTTTGCTGACCTCTGAATCCTGACCACTGGCCCCTGCGAGGCTCCATCATGATCGCCGCCGTTCAAACCGCTCCCGAAGTGTTCGAGCAAACGTTTTTGCTCACCCGCGCCAAGATTCTGGAAATCGCGGCCACGCTCGATCGGCTGGACCGGGCCGACGCGGCGGAATCGGTGCGTTCGGATCCTCGCTTTCGACAAATCCAGCAAGGTCTCGAAATCCTCTTGAGCGACGGCTTCCACCGTGCCGCTCAGGTTCAAGAACTCTTCAGCGATCAGTACGACCCGACCTGGATGAAGAAGTACCTGACGACGGGAGAGCGTCCGGCCCTTTCTCCAAGCGTGCCGCATTGACCGAAGAGCTGACAAGCTATTGAGCAAACCACAACCAGAAATCACGCAGTGCAAAGTGATGAGTGAAGACTGCATAGTGCAAAGTGAGAGGCGGAAAGTGCCTCCGCGATTGAAATGACTAACGCCTGACTTTCATTCTTCACTTTGCACTCATCACTCTGCACTTTTCACATTCCCCCCAACCTTACCACTTCAAGCGACGCACCCACCATGTACTACATCGACCCTCACATCCACATGGTTTCCCGCGTCACCGACGACTACGAACGGATCGCTCGCATGGGCTGCGTCGCCGTCAGCGAGCCCGCTTTCTGGGCCGGCTTCGATCGCGGTAGCGTGGATGGCTTCCGCGACTACTTCCGGCAGCTCACCGAATTCGAGCCGAAGCGTGCCGGTTGGAGCGGCATCCAGCATTACACATGGCTCTGCATCAACGCCAAGGAAGCTGAAAACGTCGAACTCTCACGCGAGGTCATCAAGATGATCCCGGAGTTCATCAACAAGCCGGGAGTGCTCGGCATCGGAGAGATCGGCCTCAACAAGAACACGAAGAACGAGTCGATCATCTTCCAAGAGCACGTCCAGTTGGCGATGCAGCTTGATGAGTTAATCCTAATTCATACGCCACATCTTCAAGACAAGTTGAAGGGAACGCGGATGATCATCGACATGCTGATGTCCGATCGCCGCGTGCAGCCAGAGCGAGTGCTGATCGACCACGTCGAGGAGCACACTGTCGGCTTGGCGAAGGAAGAGGGCTTTTGGTGCGCGATGACGCTGTACCCGATCACGAAATGCACGCCGTCGCGAGCCGCCGACATCATCGAAGCCTACGGCGACGATCGCATCATGGTGAACTCCGCCGGCGACTGGGGCCCATCCAACCCGATCGCCGTCCCTGACTTCATCCAAGAATTGCGTCGCCGTGGTCATCCAGAATCGAAGATCAAGAAAATCGTCTACGACAACCCGCTCGAATTCTTCCGCCAGTGCAAGCGGTTCGAGTTCACCCCGCCGGACACGTTGGCGGACAATGCTGCTCTGGCGGAATCGCAGAAGGTCTAGTTTTCAGCAGCGTTTTGTGTCGTCGTGACTTTTTGAATTGAACGCTTGGTTGAGGCACGAAGGGGCTTTTGGCGAGGCAATTGATGACGCTCAAAAACGACATGCCGATGGATCGAACGGTTGTCCGTAAAATGACTCTGGCCGAGGCCGAAGAGGATTACTCGGACGTTGATTACTGGCTGTCGCAGCCACCCTCGAAGCGGCTGGAGGCTTTGGAACTCTTGAGGCAGATTGCCTATGGCTACGACCCAGATACCGCGCGACTTTCTGGACCTACTCAAGTTGTTAAATCAGCATGGAGTGAAGTATCTCGTCATCGGCGGGTACGCGGTGGTCCTGCACGGCCACAACCGCATGACCGGTGATCTGGATCTGTTCATTGAGTTGACCTCCGAAAACGCCGAAGCGTTCTGCGCCGCCTACCACGAATTTGGTTTGGCCCGTGGCGAAGTTACCGCTGCGGATTTTCTGGAAGAGGGCAAGATGATCCGCGTCGGAGTTGAACCGATGCGACTCGAAATCCTCAACCGCATTTCTGGCGTGACATTTTGGGAATATTATCCTCATCGCGTGGAGATCGAGGTTGAGGGAGTCCCCGTCAATTTCATCGGTCGCGACCAATTGATTGCCAACAAGCTCGCCAGCGGTCGAGACAAGGATTTGTTGGATGTCAAGAAGTTGACCAAGGCGGCAGTCAAAGGTCGGAGCCACCGCAAAAAGGGCTGAGCCGGTTGGCTCTGAGGCCCGGTAATGCTGACACATGTACTTCGCGGGATTGACAAGGCAGCGCAGTCAGTCGGCTTCTAAGGCGACTTCTTCGCTGCTGGCGATCGTTCCCAGGCCGCCCCAGATTCCGTAGGGGCTTTCTCCGTTGGCGAGTGCCGCAATGGCGGATTGGTCGCCGGCAAAGATGCTTTCGTTGATGAACCGCACGGCTCCGTCACACATCATCACGTTGACGCCGCCTGTGTGTCGGCTGCTGGCGGTAATTCAGATGCCGTAATTGCGATTACTGAGACTGTCACCGGAGTAACAAGTACGACTGTTGGGCGGCATGGCAGTCGTGAAGCCACCCCAAATCGGATGTCCGAGGGCAAACAAACTCTCGGAGGGAGACAGAGCAGGACCAGGGGCCGGAGGCGGAATGGGATACCAAAGCGCCGTCGTGCAGTTTGCTGGACTACTTGAATAGGTCGTATGCCAACTATGCGAAATGGGAGTGCCGAAGCGCTCGCTGACGGCAATTGTTGTCCCTGTGCCGTCGGTGATTTCCTTGATCTTCACGCAACGTTGAAAGCCAAATGGGCCACGCGTGCGACGGAGCCCTGCCAATCCGAGAAACTCCTCCATTGGTAGCGGAATGGGATTGGGATAGCTGGGTTGAAGGTCGCCCAAGTTGAATGCGTAATATCGGTGCCCGCTGCCGTTCACTTTGTCGCCCACAGACGCGGACGGGCAGAGGTACATTTCAATTTCTCCATTGATGGCGATTGTTGAGGGATCGCCCCCTTGCATCGGAGCCGATCGAATCCGTTGCCAGATGATGTTCTTCTCTAGGTTTGGCAGCAGCATGGCAAATCCGGAAAGAACATTTCCGTTGCCCCCGCTAGTACCAGTCCCGCCACTGCTCGGTGGGAAGCACGCATGCGTATCGTGGTAGCTGTGGATCGCGATGCCGATCTGATGCAGGTTGTTGCGGCAACTGGTCCGGCGAGATGCCTCGCGGGCGTTTTGCACCGCCGGCAGCAGCAGGGCCATCAGCGTGGCGATAATTGCCATCACCACCAATAGCTCAACCAAGGTGAACCCGGAGCGACGAGTAATTCTCATGGCTTGCCTTTCTGGTCGCGGGCTAGCACAGCCGAAGTGAAGTCGAACCGAGACGGGCGACGACTCGCGAGACACATGGCCCCTGAAGAATTTCGGAGCAACGCACGGCCGTTCACCAGGAGGCGGACGCCGGTTCAATTCTGACCATCATCTTCGACGGGCTGAGGTTTGGACTTGGTCTTTGCCGACGGCGGCGGCAACTCCGCTTCGACTGGCTCCACTGGTTCACTGGACTTGCCAAATCCCAGCGGCTTCGCCGATGGCGAAACTGGCAACGACTCGGCACCCGAGTCTGAAGTTTCCGGTGTCTCTGAAACCGGTTCGATATGGTGTGTGCGGTCCCACTGAGCGAGCAGCTTTTTCAACATATCTTCGTGCTTGGTATTTCGCATTCGCGGACTCTTCAGCATCGGTTTCAGACAGTCGCGTCCAATCCAATACAACAATTGCGTGTCCGAGTCTTGAGAGGTTGCTCGTCTTTTCAACTTTGGCAACAGCTCGTCGAGTTCCCCATGAGAGCGGCTCACGAATTCCTCCATGCTCGATTTGTCGAGCGGCAGGTCGCGTAGCCGACGTAGCTCCGAATACATGGAGCGATAGTTCTTCGCGATGCTCCCGTTGGAAACAGGCCAGATGCTCCAAATCAACCATGGCAACAGGAGCAACGGCAAGGCGAATCGCCAATCGGGGACCGATCTTCGCCAACGAGCTAGGGTCTCCTCCCAAGTCTCCTGGCGTTGATGGGGAGCGGTGCGCTGGGGCAATTGTGGTTCAGCCACGTCAGGCACAGAGGTGTTCCCATTGGCCGCTATCTCGACAAGGGGATCTTGTTCGGGGGTGTTTGCCTCTGGGCACGTTACCGCGGCCGCGAGTTTGGCGGCTTCCGCCTCACGAGCAACCGCGGCTTCACGGTCCGCGACGATTTTCAGCAACCGATCGAGACGCACCTTGCGCTCGCGTTTCCACTCATTCAATTCAGTGAATCGTCCGTCGGAGTCCAAGTCGCGACTTTCCTGCGAGGCGTATTCTGCTTCGACGAAGGTGTCATTCGTGCTGGTTGGTTCGTCGTCATCCGGAGCTACGGCCGGCGTTGCCAGTGTGTCGACAGCGTTCGCGGACGACTCAGTTGTCAATGCGAACTGTCGCTGCAAAGGTGTCGTTGCGGCGTCGCTGGTGCCGGGCGCCCAATAGGTACTCCATCCGGGGAGCGATGTTCGACGAGCTGGTTTGATTACGGGGCGATCAGCAACATCGGAAGGCTCTGGCATCACTTCCGAGGCGATCTCATCGGGCGGCTCCGCGGAGACTTCTTCCAATTCATTGGCAAAGGCCGGCGGCGCCCCAGATCGCATTGTCTCCAGCACAGCAATGACAGGTTGCCAAGCATCATCGACTCCGCAGCGTGCGACGTCGTCACTGGCGAACGAACCGTCGTCAGCCATTCGCAAAAACGTTTCGGCCGACATGGGCCCCCACTCGGCACCAAAGCTGGCTTTTACGTACCACGATGATTCGTCGCTCGACATCCAAGGTTCCTCGCTGGCAGACAGCGAGCACGATAACCCGGTGCAACATGGATTCAAGACGTTGACCGTCCCTTTGTCGGCAGCCTTGTCGCTCGGACAACAAAAAGGGCACCTCCCCGCTGAGGGAAGTGCCCAGAGTCGTCCGAGACGTTTTGTTGCGAGTTCAGCGACCCGTGGTTATCTCACTAATCCGGCCGCACGCATCTTGCTGGCGTTGCCGGCTTGGCCGAACGCGGTCATGCGGGCGATGACGACCTGTCTCATAGCGTCGCGCGCGGGTTTCATGTAATCGCGCGGGTCAAAAGCTTTGGGGTTCTCGGCAAAGACCTTGCGGATTGCTCCCGTGATGGCCATGCGACAGTCGGTATCGACGTTGATCTTGCGAACTCCGTGCTTGATGCCGCGCTGAATCTCCGAAACGGGCACGCCGTAGGTTTCTTCCATCTTTCCGCCGTATTTGCGGATGATTTCTTGCAGGTCTTCAGGAACCGACGAGCTACCGTGCATGACGAGGTGCGTATTTGGAAGACGGCGGTGGATCTCTTCGATGAGCGTCATCTTGAGAACTTCGCCGGTCGGCTTGTGCTTGAACTTGTAGGCTCCGTGGCTGGTTCCAATCGCCACCGCCAGCGCATCGACTTTAGTGGCCGCGACGAACTGCTCGGCCTCGTCGGGATCGGTCAGGTGCGAACTATCCATCCCGCCGGTCGAGGATGTCGGGGCGTGGCCATCAGTGTCTCCCGGTTCTTTTTCGAGCGACAGGTCATGTCCGTCCGTGTCTCCCGGCTCTTTCTCAAGGTCGGCATCGTGAGGCTTCGATGTACCAGGCTTCGGGGCCACCGGTGCGTGTCCGACCTGACCGAGACATCCGATCTCACCTTCGACGGACACGCCCATTGAGTGCGCGACCTGCACGACTTCTCTCGTCACGCCGACGTTGTAGTCAAAAGAAGAGGGTGTCTTCGCGTCGTCCATCAGCGAGCCGTCCATCATCAC
>SXKJ01000426.1 GCA_005778115.1 Planctomyces sp.
CCCCCGCCCCGCTCGCCAGAAAGATTTGCTAACGAATATGCCCGATCGCCCGCCGTCTGTTGCCAATGTGCCCGCACCGCGCAGTCGAGTAGGTCGGTTGGTGTCCGGCTTTCTGCGGCCGATGATTGCGGATCGGGCAATGTTTCGGGAGCGGCCGTTTCCAGGACTGCTGTTCTTCATTTGGACGTACCCGTTCACGCAGCCGGGCAAAGTGGTGATGTTGGCGTTATCGGTCTCGGCCTTGGCGGGGGCGATTACGGATGACATGCCGATCTATCAGATACCGGTCACGCTGGGAGTGCTGGTGATGGTTGCGTCGGCGTGTGGTTCGGTCTTGCGCTGGTTGAGCGTTTCCATCTCTGGCGAATGGCCCGATCGAGTGACCGCAGGACAAACGGTGCGCGGCGACTTCACCGTCACGAACAACAACCGCTGGCCGTTGCTCGACGTGTCCTTGGCGGTGTTCAAGTTGCCGGCGACGTGGGAAGCACTCCGTGAAGAGCGAATGGTGCCGACGCTGCCAGCGGGGGAATCGGCGAAGCTGCCGATTTGCGTCATCCCGCGCCGTCGTGGTCGGTATGTGTTGCCGAGCATCCGCGCGTTCTCGACGTTTCCGTTCAATCTGTTTCGCAATCAACTGGGCCGCAAGGAATCTCGGCCGATCCTCGTGTTGCCGCGGTTCGAGCCGTTGCAGCGGATCAATGTCGACATTGGGCAGCGCTATCAGCCGGGGGGTGTCTCGCTGATGTCGCAGATCGGCGAGTCTCCCGAATACATCGGCAACCGCGAGTACATGCCGGGGGACTCACCGAGGCATATCGACTTCAAATCGTGGGCACGGCTGGCGAAGCCGGTCGTGCGTGAGTTTCATGAGGAATACTTTCATCGGCTGGGGTTGGTGCTCGACACATTTTTGCCGCGCAATTGGCGGCCGCAGAATTGGACCGCGGTCGACTGGCCGAATCATCCTCGGCTGCGCCGGAAAGGTGAGCGGGAACTCGAAGCGGCGGTCAGCCTGACTGCGTCGGTCGCGGAGGTTTTTGCGCGTGGTGAGTACCTGTTGGATGTCTTTGCCGCCGGTTCGGAGTTGCACATCTTCCGCACGGGCCGCAGCACGACGCCGATTGATGCGGTGTTGGACATCCTCGCCGACGTTCCGTCGTGTCGCTCGAATCCATTTGAGAAGCTGACAGCCGCGCTGGCGACCGAGCTACCTCATATCTCGGCGCTCGTGTGTGTGTTCCTCGGCTGGGATGAATCGCGGCAGCGGCTGGTTCAGTCGGCGCTCGACAATGGTTGCCGAGTGAAAGTAATCGTCATCCAGAGCCGATCCGCACCATTGCCGGAACTCGACCGGGCAGGCGTGCAAGTGCTGTGTTTCACGGCTGAGCAAATTGAAGCGGGCATCGGTGAGCTGGCGTAGGACGGGCACTCTTGCCCGTCCTACGAATGCAACGACCTGTTCGGTGACGCTTCGCAGTTGATATACCTCACGCGTCTCAGTCGTGGCTCATGTCGAGGAACAGCATCATGCGTCGAACAGTGGTGGTCTTGGCGGCGATGGCTTTGCTTCTGCTTCCCGATCTGGCGTGGGCGGTCAAGAAGAAGAAAGACCCCAAGATCGTGGCGGCGGTCTCGCGAGCACTTGATTACCTCGCGCGAGAACAGCGGCGGCAAGGGTACTGGGAGGCCAATCAAGGGCAGTACCGCGTCGCGATGACCGCGCTGGCGGGCAATGCGATGTTGGCGGAAGGCTCAACCACCACGCGCGGCAAGTACTCCAAGAACATTCGGCTGGCGGTGGATTATCTGCTCGACATGGCTCAGCCGTCCGGGCTGATCGGTTTCAAGGACGACTATCACTACACCTACGGGCACGGCTTCTCGATGCTGTTCCTCTCGCAAGTCTACGGCGAGGAAGAAGACTCCGAACGTCGCGCCGACTTGAAGCGCGTGCTCATCAAGGCGGTCGAGTTCTCCGCGCAAGCCCAGACTGAGCGTGGTGGTTGGGGCTACGTCTCGGCCAAGGATCAACCGAACTTTGATGAAGGCTCAACTTGCATCACACAGGTGCAAGGACTGCGAGCCTGCCGCAATGCCGGCATCCCGGTGCCCAAGGAAGTCATCGAGAAAGCCAAGAAGTACATCCAAGACTGCACGACTCCGGAAGGGGGCGTACAATACAGCATCCGAGGCGGAGGCGCTCGCCCGCCGATCACCGCCGCCGCGTGTGCCGCCATGTTCAACGCGGGCGAGTACGGTGAATCGGAGCACGTCAAGAAGATGCTGGAGTACTGCCGCCAAAACGTCTGGCCGGGCAAGGGGGGTAGCAATCAGCTCTTCGGACATTGGCACTACTCGCATTACTACTACTCCCAAGTCGTGTACCGCTTGGGTGACGAAGAGTGGAACAAGTACTTCGCCGAGACCAGCAAGCAGATCTTGAGCACTCAGTCCGCGAATGGCGCTTGGAAAGACGGCCACGTCGGCGAGGTCTACAACACCGCGATGAACGCCACAATCTTGCAGATCGACAACGGGTATCTGCCGATTTACCAACGCTGAGCCGTGAATAACTAGGCGAGCGGGGCAACCGTACGAGACCGCCTGATGCTATGGCTGAATCAACTGCGTGCGTTGAAGCGATTGACTGAGCGGCACCGAGAATCAGAACTGATGGATGAGCCGTCGCTCGAAGTCTCGGAACACGCACGCGCGTTGGCGGGATTGCGTCGCGTCAATTGGTGGAGCCGCAGCGCGGCGATCGTATGTCCTGCTTTACGTCTGCTTGCAACTGAGTGTTCTGCCGCGAGGCCACTGCGATTGCTCGACGTGGCCTGTGGTGGCGGAGATGTGACGACTGCAATCGCTCGGTGGGCGAAGTTTACTGGTTTGCCGATCCGAGTCTCCGGCTGTGACATCAGCCCGACCGCGCTGGACATCGCACGACGTCGAGCCGACTCGGCGGGTGAGTCGATGGAATTCTTTCACCACGACCTGCTGCAACAGCCGTTGCCGGCGGAGTTCGACGTCGTCATGTGCTCGCTGTTCCTGCATCATCTGGAGGAAGCGGACGCGGTGCGCGTGCTGCGGTCGATGGCTGCGGCGGCGGAACGCGCCGTTCTGGTCAACGATTTGATTCGCAGTCGCAGTGGCTACTTGCTGGCGATGCTCGGAACGCGATTGCTGTCGCGGTCGCGAATCGTGCATGTGGATGGACCGCTGTCGGTCGCGGGAGCCTTCACGCCGCAAGAAGCGTTGCGTCTTTGTGAGCAAGCCGGCTTGCCGGGAGCGACGATCTCGCGACACTGGCCGCAACGCTTCTTGCTCACTTGGAGACGACCATGACGACCGACTGGGATGTGATCGTCATCGGAGCCGGCCCCGCCGGATCAGTCGTGGCTCGGCAGCTTGCGCTCGGCGGGCGTCGCGTGTTGTTGCTCGACAAGAAACTCTTTCCGCGCCGCAAGGTTTGTGGAGCGTGCTTGAATCATGCGGCGGTGTCGCTGTTGGAAGAGATCGGCCTCGGCGACATTTTGCACGACAGCGGCGCGGTTGAATTGAGTGGTTTTCATTTGCGATCGGGATCGCGTCGCTTGAGTCTTCCACTGCCAAGCGGACGAGCGGTCTCACGATCGGTGCTCGATCAACAACTCGTCGAGGCTGCGATCCGCGCGGGCGTCACGTTTCAAGACGGTGTCATCGCGACGGTCGGCGAAGCCAACGACGATGGACGAATCGTCGAATTGAAACACGCGACCGAAAGCATCCAAGCGAAACCGCAACCCGCGTTGCCCGATTGCTCTCCGGATTCAGCCGCGGAGCGGCGATGGAGTTTAGCCGGGGACACAAGCCCCAGGATGTTCGCCGACGATTGTCTCGAAGCCCCGGAGGGGCGCCGCCGCATCAACGGCAATCGTCCGAGTGTCGCCCTTTCAGGGCTTAGTGATTCCGATGCTGCTGAAACCGGGGGCTTGCGCCCCCGGCTAAACTCCTTCGCCGCTTCGCGGCTTAGGACTTTAACCAGCGCGAAGGTCGTCCTCGCGGCGGATGGCTTAGGCAATCCGAGCTTGTGCAGCGTCCGCGAGATTCACGACCGGACGACGCGGTCAGCGCGCGTCGGGGCCGGTTGCGAGGTCACGGAATTCTCCGCCGAGTACACGCCGGGTGTGATTCACATGGCGGTCGGTCGCGGCGGATACGTCGGCTTGGTGTGTGTCGAAAGCGGTGCGTTGAACATCGCCGCCGCGTTCGATGCGCGTCTGATTCGCGACTCCGGCGGACCAGCTCGCGCGGCGTCCAACGTGCTGTCTCAAGCGGGATTCCCGGCGATCTCTACGATGGCCGAGGCGGAATGGCTCGGCACGCCGGCGCTCACACGCTCGACAACGCCGGTCGCGGTGGAGCGATTGTTTGTGCTCGGTGATGCGTCGGGCTACGTCGAACCATTTACGGGTGAAGGAATGGGCTGGGCATTGGCTTCGGCCGTCGCACTCGCACCATTGGCGAACGCGGCCTGTGACGATTGGCAGCCAGCGCTCGCGACGACATGGTCTCGCGAGCACATGCGGATTGTGGGGAGGCGTCAGCGAGCGTGTCGAATGCTGGCCGCACTTCTGAAATCACCGACGTGTGTCAGGTGTGCGATGCTCCTGCTCCCGAAGGTGCCGAATCTCTTGCAGCCGCTCGTGCGTGGTGTCAGCTTATCAATGCCGCAATCACTGACGATCTCACTAAGCGATTTTGGCGAGCGGGGCGGCGTCAGCCCCCCGGTCTGAGGGTCATTGCACCGGGGGGCTGACGCCGCCCCG
>SXKJ01000427.1 GCA_005778115.1 Planctomyces sp.
CGACATCACCGCTGAACAACGCTTGGGGAGGGGGAACCTCCGCGCAGACTCCGACATTCCGGACTCCCCACCAGCCTCCATCCACAGCGCACCCGAAAAAACTGGCCACTGACCGATGCATGAATAATGCGGGTTAGCCGCCAGTTGCTTCCTGTTGGCTCATTTCGAGTCCAAGCGGAACGCACCATCCCAGTCGGCGGGCGGCGTGTTGTTGAGCTTGGCCATCTGGGTCAGCAAGAACTGCTTGGGCCCATCTTCGTCGGAGACGGCGTTGAGCCGTTCGATCGCTTCGTTCCACCGTCCGGCAATGACCGCGTCGAGCGCGGCTTCGTAATTGAGCACTTCCATGTCGTTGACTTTGCGCTGGTCGGTTTCTGGTGGCAGGAGTTCATGGACCAGCAGCGGCGTGTTCATCCCCTTCGGGCGGACGCGAGCCAAACGCCGCACGCGGCCTTCTTCCGGTGGCATCAAGCGGCGGACGAAGTTGGCGGTGGCTTCGTCGATGCAGATGCTGACGCCGAACTGCCGAGTCAGCCCCTCAATGCGCGAACCTTGATTGACGATCGGGCCGAACACGCCGATCTTGGCCTGCTGCGTAGTCCCGATCTGTCCGGCAATGGCTCGGCCGTGAGCGATCCCCACGCCGCACGAGAATCCTTCCAGCAACCCCTGCTGACCCGGTGGCAAGTCAAAGGCTTGGATGATGGCAAACGCAGCGCGACAGGCGGAAATCGGGCCATCGGCCAACGGGGTTGGCCAACCCCAGAAGCCAAGCGCGGCATCTCCCTGAAAATCCGCGATGGCCCCGTCGAACTTCAGAATGCCTCCGGTCATCGTGCTCAGAGCGGCTTTCACGGACTCCAGTAGCTTGCGCAAGTCGTCTTTGAAGTTCTCCGCTTTGCACGAGAACCCGCGCACGTCGCAGAATAGGATCGTGATGTCCCGTTCGGAGGGAGCCAGGATGTCGCCGACTCCCGCTTTCTTGGTGAGGTTTTCGATCACCTTCGGAGAAAAGAACGAAGACAACCGCGACTTGTGTTCTTGCAGAGTCCGGGCCGTCCGAATCGAACCCATGAGCTGAGAGATCATTTGCGTAAAGCAAAGATCTCCTTTCAGCAGGTCGGCGGTGACCAAGTTTTGGTCGTCGCGACCGCCCGATCCAGAGACGTACAAGCACCAGCCGATGCAGGACTCCGCCGTCATCGGCAAACAGAACTCCCAGTCGAGCGGATTGGCCATCGTCAAGACGCTGCCGCCGAGGTCTCCGACGATGTGCATCGTGCATTCCTGATTCACGAGTGCATTGCGCAACAGTCTTCGGCTGGGGATGAAGCGTGCTTCGTAATCCTCGCATGTTTGCACGCGCATCAGCTTGGGTTTGGGAATCGCGTCACTCGGATCACCAAGCGTCTGCTGCATTCGCTGAATGTCAGCCTCATCGAACATGGCGACCGCCACGGCTCTCGCCGGTGGAATCGCTTCTAAAATGATGCCACACAACAAGTGGGCCAGTTCGGCATCGGTTTTTGCCCCCGCGATCGACTGCGGCAGATTCAGCAAAATCTCCATCTGCTTTTCGGGATCACCGAATTCGACATGATTCAGTTCGCCGGCCTTGTACGAGTGCTCTGCGAGGATGCTGGTAACGTGCTTGGATTCCAACTCTTCCGGAATGGTGGCCAATCGGCTCTGAGACGAACTGCTCTGCCTGGCCCCTTGCGGTTGGGCTGGATCGGCCGTTGGAATTTCTCCAGGTGCCGCGTCTCGGTAGGTCACAGAGACATAGAAGCTCGAACTCCCGATTTCAAAGGCTTCCGATTTCTCGACGACGACTTCGCGGAGGAACGCGCCTCGAACCTTGATCGGATTCGAGGCGGTGGGGCGACAAACGATGGTCAGCTTTCCGTCTTTCCAACACAGATCGGCGTGTTCGCGTGAGATCCTGCGGTCCCAACTGATCGTCCAGCCGCTGGCGGGAGCACGTCCCAGTCGCGTGACCTCCCCTTCGACAAACTGGTGGTGAAATGATTCGCCCTCGGGACCGTGGGCCACCAGTTCGGCAATGGCGATCTTCGGTTTCGGCTTAGCTTTCGCCATGTGATTTCGCCTTGATCTGCACACGTCCGCCGCGGATGAATGGTCCCGTCACTGTTCTCTTATTGAAACCTCTCGACTCGACTTTTCGAGCCTAGGACTGGAACCGAGACGCGCATTGTATCACACGGTCACTCGTCCGACTTTCAGGCAAGCCGTTCAAGGCTCGGCCCCCGTTTGCTGCCAGCGGGCTCATTTCGTGTCCAAGCGGAATGCACCGTCCCAGTCGGCCGGCGGCGCGTAGTCGAACTTGGCCATCTGGGTCAGCAAAAATTTCTTGGGGCCATCCTCATCGGGGACGGCGTTGAGACGTTCGATCGCCTCGGCCCACCTCCCAGAAATCACCAGATCGACGGCCGCTCCGTAATTGAGCATTCCCAGGTCATCTACCGAGGTCCCGTCGGCTTCAGGCGGAAGGAGTTCGTAAAGCAGCAAAGAGGTATCCATACCCTTCGGGTAGACGCACGCTAGACGTCGGCAGCGTCCCTCTTCGGGCGGCATCAAGCGGCGCACAAAGTCCGCGGTGGCTTCGTCGATGCAGATACTGATGCCGAACTGTCGCGTCAGTCCTTCAATCCGCGAGCCCTGATTTACGACCGGGCCGAACACGCCGATCTTCGCTTGCTGTGTCGTCCCAATCTGCCCGGCGATCGCTCGGCCATGGGCGATCCCGGCTCCGCACGAGAAGCCTTTGAGCAGTCCTTGTTGTTCCGGAGGCAAATGGAAGGCGCGCATGATCGCCAGCGCTGCGCGGCAGGTGGACATGGGACCGTCGGGCAGTGGAGTCGGCCAACCCCAAAAGCCGAGTGCCGCGTCCCCTTGAAAGTCGGCGATCGAACCATCGAACGCCAACATGCCCCCCGTCATCGCGCTGAGCGCCGCCTTCACACAGTCCAACAAATTGTGCAAGTCATTCTTAAGTTGCTCCGCCTGTCGCGAGAACCCGCGCACATCGCAAAACAGAACGCTGATGTCCCGTTCGGAGGGGACCAGGACGTCGCCGGCTCCCCCCTTCTTGGTGAGGTTCTCCATTACCTTTGGAGAAAAGAAAGCGGACAACTGCGTCTGTTGTTCTTGCAGCGCGCGGACGGTGCGGATCGAACCAATGAACTGCGCCACCAATTGCGTGAAGCGCAGATCTCCCTTCAGAGAATCCGCCGTGACCAGATTGTTGTCATCGCGGCCGCCCAATCCCGAAACGTACAAGCACCAGCCCACGCACGATTCCGTGGTGAGGGGAGCACAGAATGCCCAAGCGAGCGAATTGGCCATCGTGAATTTGCTGGCTCCGCCTTCACTCGCGATATACATCACATTTTCTCGGCGGCGAATCGCCTTTCTCAACAGTCGGCGGCTCGGAGCGAAGCGGCCCTCGTAGTCCTCGCGGGTCTGCACACGCATCAATTTCGGCTTCGGAATGGGCGCGTCGGGATCATCGCGGTTCTGCATTTCGAGAACATCGGATTCTTCAAAGAGCGCGGCCGCGACCGCGATCGCTGGTGGGATCGCATCCAGCAACAGCCCGCACAGCATCTCTGCCAAGTCCACATCACTAGTCGATCCGGAAATGAGTTGCGGCAGGTTCGAGAGCACTTCCATCTGCCGTTCCGCATCTCCAAACGACACATTCTTGAGTTCGATGGATGGAAAAGTGTGCTCTTCGAGGAACTCGTCGTCATCGTCGTCCTTGGTAAGAAACTCCTGCTCGGCAGTCGATTGCGATCGGCCTGCGATCGTTTCGCGAGAGGTCGGCGAAGACGGGCTGGGGAAGTTCGATGCCGAGACAGGTCCTCCATCAACATAAAACCTTGTCTGCCCGATCTCGAACACTTCCGAACCAAAAACCACCGCCGAGCGCGTTGCTGCGCCTCGGTATTTGATCGGATTCATGGCCGCGACCAGGCAGGTGACGTACAAGCGTCCGTTTTGCCAGAGTAAGTCGGCGTGCTCTCGCGAGATGGTCCGGTCCCAGGCCACCGCACATCCATGTGCCGGAGAGCGTCCCAAGCGCACGGTCTGCCCTTCGATGAACTCATGCCGAAGCGATTGATCGGTGAGTCCTTGAATCACCAATTCCACCGTGCTTTTTTTCAATGCCGCCATGCCAACACGCCTTCACATCGATTCGATGGCCGAGGATGAAACGACTCGACGCGAGTCTAACCGACTATATAGTCCTCTCGGCTTCACATTCCGAGCGAACACAATGCATCAGCGCGATTCTGCAAGAGCTGCCGGGCGTTGACTGCGGACCTATTTCGAGTCCAAGCTGAAGGCACCGTCCCAGCCGGCGGGCGGCGTGTTGTTGAACTTGGCCATCTGGGCCAGCAAGAACTTCTTGGGGCCATCTTCATCGGGGACGGCGTTGAGACGTTCGATCCCTTCGGCCCACCGTCCAGCAATGACCGAGTCGAGCGCGGCCTCGTAATTGAGCAGTGAAGTGTCTGTGACCAGGCAACCCTCTACTTCAGGGGGAAGGAGTTCGTGGATGAGCAGCGTCGTATCCATACCCTTCGGCCGCAGCCGAGCGAGGCGACGGCAACGGCCTTCTTGCGGTGGCATCAAACGGCGGACAAAGTTCGCAGTCTGTTCGTCGATGCAAATCCCCACACCGAACTGCCGAGTCAGTCCTTCGATGCGCGAACCTTGGTTCACGATCGGGCCAAACACGCCGATCTTGGCTTGCTGTGAAGTGCCGATCTGCCCGGCAATCGCTCGGCCGTGAGCGATGCCCACGCCGCACGAGAATCCTTCCAGCAAACCTTGTTCTTCGAGCGGCAAGGCGAACGCCTGCAAGATGGAAAAGGCGGCGCGGCACGCAGCCATCGGTCCGTCGGGCAAGGGAGTTGGCCAACCCCAAAAGCCGAGTGCCGCGTCTCCTTGAAAGTCGGCGATGGCACCATCGAATTCCAGTATGCCACACGTCATTGCGCCGAGTGCGGCCTTCACACTTTCCAGCAGCTTGTGTAAGTCATCTTTCAATTGCTCGGATTTGCGTGAGAACCCACGCACATCGCAAAACAGCACCGTGATGTCTCGCTCGGACGGAGCGAGCACATCCCCCACGCCCCCCTTCCTGGTGAGATTCTCAACCACTTTGGGTGAGAAGAACGCGGACATCTGCGTCTTTTGATCCTGCAGTGAGCGGACGGTGCGGATCGAACCGATGAATTGCGCGACCAATTGTGTGAAACGGAGATCCCCCTTCAGCGAGTCTTCCGTGACAAAGCTGGAACCTTGGCGAGGGCCAGACCCTGAGACGTACAAGCACCAACCGAGACACGATTCCGCGGTGATGGGAGCACAGAACGCCCAATCGAGCGAAGTGGCCATCGTGAACTCGTTGGATTGAGCGTCGGTCACGATGTGCATCACGCTTTCGCCACGGCGGAGGGCCTTGCGGAGCAGACGGCGGCTGGGCATGAAGCGGCCGTCGAAGTCGTCGCGAGTTTGCAAACGCATCAGCTTTGGCTTGGGGATTTCCGCGTTGGAGACTTCGTCGTCCTTCTGCATTTTGTAGACATCGACGTCATCGAAGAGCACGATCGCGATGGCAATCGCCGGCGGAATCGCCTCCAGCAACAATTGGCAAAGCACCAACGCGAGATCCACATCACTGGTCGATCCGGAAATCAGTCGCGGCAGATTCGAGAGCGCCTCCATTTGTCGTTCGAGGTCGCCAAACGACACGTCCTTGAGTTCGCTCGCCTTATACGAGTACTCCTCGGCGGCGGCTTCACCTTCGACTGCTTCTGCTGTTTGAAACTCTAATTCAGGCTCGTCCACGACGGTCGGCGGAGGCATTGCGATTAGCGGCTCAGGAGCGGCCTGCATGGTCCGCATTACGGCGTTCGCCAATTGCATATGGGAGACGCTGACAAAAAAGAGCGACTGCCCAATTTCGAACACCTGCGAAACACTGGCCACAACCGAGCGAAACATTTCGCCTTGCAGTTTGATGGGATTGGCAGCGGTCGGAAGACAGGTGACCGACAGATGTCCGTTTTGCCAGATCAAATCCGCGTGCTCGCGCGAGATAGACCTGTCCCATTCAATCGCCCAGCCATTTGCCGGAGCCCTCCCCAGCCGGATGGACTGTCCTTCAATCAGTTGCTGCCGAAGCGTTTGCCCGGCTGGTCCTTGGACGTTCAGTTCCGCGACATCTCGTTTTTGCTCCACCATGTCAGTCACTCTGATTTGCAGTTCACAGCAGGATGCTGCGATGAGACTCATTTCGAGTCCAGTGTAAAGGAACCATCCCAGTTGGCGGGAGGCGTGTTATTGAGCTTGGCCATTTGGAGCAGCAAGAACTTCTTGGGGCCATCGTCATCGGGAACGGCGTGGAGTCGTTCTACGGCTTCAGCCCACCGCCCGGCAATGACCGCGTCGAGCGCAGCCTCGTAATTGAGCATTGCCGTGCTATCGATCTTGGCACCTTCCGTTTCAGGAGGCAGCAACTCGTGAATGAGCAATGAAGTCGCCATGCCTTTCGGACGGACGCGTGCCAAGCGTCGGCAACGGCCTTCTTCTGGTGGCATCAAGCGGCGGACAAAGATGGCGGTGGTTTCGTCGATGCAGATCCCGACGCCAAATTGCCGGGTTAGTCCTTCAATGCGCGAGCCTTGATTCACGATCGGGCCGAACACGCCGATCTTGGCTTGCTGCGAAGTACCGATTTGACCAGCGATCGCTCGGCCGTGAGCAATACCTGCACCGACCGAGAAACCTTCCAACAGACCCCTTTCCGCTGGCGGCAAATCAAACGCCCGCAGAATGGCGAATGCAGCGCGGCAAGCGGACATGGGGCCATCGGGCAACGGGTGCGGCCAACCCCAGAAGCCGAGCGCGGCGTCCCCTTGGAAATCGGCGATGGACCCATCGTACTCCAGAATGCCGCCTGTCATCGCGCCGAGCGCCGCTTTCACGGAATCCAGGAGTCGGTGCAAATCGTCTTTCAATTCTTCCGCTTTGCGCGAGAACCCGCGCACGTCACAGAACAGAATCGTGATTTCTCTTTCGGAGGGAGCCAGGATGTCGCCGGCTCCCCCTTTTTTGGTGAGGTTTTCGATCACCTTCGGAGAAAAGAACGAGGACAACTGCGTCTTCTGATCTTGCAACGTCCGCATCGTCCGAATGGAGCCCATGAGCTGGGACACCATTTGGGTAAAGCGGAGATCTCCTTTCAACATGTCCGCAGTGACTAAGTTTTGCTCGTCACGTCCGCCCGATCCAGAGACGTACAAGCACCAGCCGACGCAGGAGTCTTCTGTGATGGGGACGCAGAACGCCCAACCGAGCGAACTGGCCATCGTAAACATGCTGCCTTCAGCGTCACCGACGATGTGCATCGCGATTTCCCCCTTCACGAGGGCTTTGCGAAGCAGTCGTCGGCTGGGCACGAAGCGGCCTTCGTAGTTATCGCGTGTTTGCACGCGCATCATCTTGGGATTGGGAATCACGTCTTTGGAATCGACCTGCGCGAGCTTCATGTGCTGAACGTCGGATTCCTCGAACAACGCCACCGCCACGGCAGTGGCTGGAGGGATCGCCTCCAAAATGATACCGCACAGCAAGTAGGCCAAATCGACATCGCTTTGTGCCCCGGTAATCATCCGCGGCAACTTGGACAGCACCTCCAATTGTCGCTCAGGATCACCGAACGCGACGCTGCTCAGATCAGCGGTTCTGAAAAAGTTCTCTTCGATGACGTCGGCGACATCCTGCGTCTCGAAAACTTCCTGGGGGGCACCGGTATGTTTCGTGATGCGACTGTCTTGAGCGGTCGGTCGCGGCATCCGAATGGCTGGCGGAGCATCCGTCTCCATCGTTGGCTGTGCCGTAGCGGCGACCGGGATGTAGGTCACATCGACGTGGAAGCTCGATTGACCGATCTCGAAAGACTCGGATCCGGCGACCACAACCTCGCGCATCGTCGCGCCCCGCATGCGGATCGGATTTCCCGCGGTCGGCAGACAGGTGACGGTCAATTTACCGTTTTTCCAGACGAGATCGACGTGCTCGCGAGAGATCGATGGGTCCCAACTGACGGCCCAACCGCTGGCGGGAGCGCGACCTAGCCGCGTGACTTGGCCCTCGACAAATTGCTGGCGAAATGTCTGGCCCGCTGGACCTTGGACAACCAATTCCGCCACGCCTCGCTTCGCTTCTGCCATACCTGTCGTCCTCTGTTGCCAATGGACATGCCAGGAGTCGGCACACGGCACACGGCAACGGTGACGTTATTTTTACTACGGCCCGTGCGGCTTTTCGAGTCCGTATCTGCGAAGAGTCTGACTTGCGGACCAACACGGCTGGTCAATTTGTCCGATTAGGTGGACTGCGCCGGCCTCTAAACCCAAAGTGTCACCCAGAGTTTCCAAGGTGGCCCCAAGCTGGCACTTCGGGCTTGCCTGAAACCCGCGACTTGGAATGCAGAAATTCTTGGCGAGCGGTACTGGTTTGACTTGCGGGGATTATTCGTGGGCGAGAATCAGTACGACGCGCAAGCATGTGGTTCGCACTGAGACCACTCGCTTGCGCGTCGTGCTAATTCAAGAGACACTCTGTGATAAATATTGCCCAACTCATAAATACTCACGATTGGTTTCCGATGGTCAAGAAGGTCGTGGCGGCTGGAAGATTTCGCAGGCTGCCGCGCCGCGGAACGCCCCACTACACTCCCGCCGACTTGCCGAGGCAGTTCGCCCTTCGTACCGGCGGCCGAGGCAAACGTAGCTCAGGCGTCTCGCCTGAGTCATTCGCGATGAAGGATCGACGATTGCCATGATTCAAGTTCAGCTTCCCGATGGCAGTGTGAAGGAGTATCCGGACAACTACACCGCGATTGACGTCGCCAAAACCATTGGCGAACGACTCGCGAACGCAACGCTCGCGGCCGAAGTCAACGGCAACGTCGTCGATGCCATGCGGCCTCTCGAACAGGTTTCCAACCTGCCAGCCGGCACGCCGATCCCGCTCAAACTCATCACGAATAAAGACCCCAGAGCACTGGCCGTCATGCGGCACTCCGCCGCGCACATCATGGCGCGAGCGATCATGCGGCTCTATCCGGGAGTCGGCCTCGCCTTCGGTCCGACCACCGGGCACGGCTTCTATTACGACTTCGATCTCGACACGAAGATCAGCGAAGACGACTTCCCGCGCATCGAAGAAGAGATGAAAAAGATCATCGCCGATGCCGAGCCGTTCGAGCGGTTCCACGCGACGCGCGACGAGGCGATCAAGTTCTGCGGCGACCTCAATCAAGCACTAAAGGTCGAGCACATCCAAACCGGCCTCGCCGATCACGCCAGCCTCAGCTTTTATCGCCAAGGAGAATTCGTCGATCTCTGCCGAGGCCCGCACGTCCCCGATGCAGGACGAATCACGGCAATCAAATTGATCTCGATCGCCGGCTCATATTGGAAAGGTGACGCGAACAACAAACAGCTTCAGCGGCTGTACGGCACCGCCTGGTTCAGCCAGAAAGATCTCGACGAGTACATCCAGCAAGTTGATGAAGCCAAGAAGCGCGATCATCGAGTGCTCGGCAAGCAATTGGGCTTATTCAGCATCTCGCAAGAGGTCGGGCCGGGACTGGCCCTGTGGCTGCCGAAAGGGGCGACGATCCGAGCCACACTCGAAGAGTTCATCAAGAAGGAATTACTGAAGCTCGGCTACACGCCGGTTTATTCGCCGCACATTGGCCGCGTCGAAATGTACGAGACCAGCGGCCACTTCCCGTACTACCGCGACGCCCAGTTCAGCCCGATCTTCGGCCACGACGCCGGAGCACTCGTCGATTTCTGGATTCGCAAACTCCGAGAAGCAGAACAGGCGTCTCGCCTGTTCCCCGCCGAAGAGGAAACAAAGCTCCTCGAAGCCGCACGCCTCATGGG
Source organism: Planctomyces sp. (assembly GCA_005778115.1). Classification (GTDB taxonomy): domain Bacteria; phylum Planctomycetota; class Planctomycetia; order Planctomycetales; family Planctomycetaceae; genus SXKJ01. The sequence goes on from SXKJ01000427.1 coordinate 9,993, forward strand.
AGCCGACGTCAGCGCGTGCCCCATCACTGGCTCGGTCGAATCGAAGATCGAATTCCTGCGCACCTGGGAGAAGAGCCAAGAGCGCTATCTGCTCAAGCCGATGAACTGTCCGCATCACGTCCAGATGTATGCCAGCCAGCAGCGGAGCTATCGCGACTTGCCGGTCAAGCTGGCTGAGTTCGGCACGGTCTATCGTCACGAGAAGACCGGCGAGCTCAACGGCCTGCTGCGAGTCCGTGGCCTGACACAAGACGACGCGCACATGTTCTGCACGCCGGACCAAGTCGAAACGGAATTCAAGGAGACGCTCAATCTCGTGAAGTTCGTGCTCGGCAGCGTGGGCTTGGATGACTATCGCGTGCAGTTGTCGCTGCGAGACTCGAAGAACAAATCGAAATACGTCGGCACCGACGAGAACTGGGACAAGGCCGAAGGGACGCTTCGAAAAGTGCTCACCGAAATGGGCTGGGCCTTCACCACGATGGAAGGGGAGGCCGCGTTCTATGGACCGAAGACCGACTTCATGGTCCGCGACTGCATCGGCCGCGAATGGCAGCTTGGGACAGTACAGCTCGACTTCAATCTACCGGAACGCTTCAAGTTGGAGTACATCGGCGCGGACAACAAGCCGCATCGTCCGGTGATGATCCATCGCGCCCCATTCGGCTCGATGGAACGCTTCACTGGCGTGTTGATCGAGCACTTCGCCGGAGCATTCCCGTTGTGGCTGGCTCCCGAACAAGTTCGCGTGCTGCCGATCAGCGAGAAGGTATATGACTACGCTCAGTCCGTCGAACGCCGCTTCCGCGAAGCGGGCTTCCGAGTCACCACCGACTTCACCAGCAACCGCGTCAACGCGAAAGTCCGCGACGCGCAACTGGCGTTGATTCCCTACATGCTCGTCGTCGGAGAGAAAGAAGCCGCCGCCGACACCGTCACCATTCGCGACCGTTTGGAAGCGGACAAGCAACTCAATCTCTCCGTCGCCGAAGCGATCGCCAAGCTGCAAGAGGAATCCGCCGCTCGCCGAGTTCGCCAAGTCGCCAAGTCCACCTTCCGCTCGTTCGATTCAGCGGGCGAAGAGGAGAACGAATACTGAGAGAGGCAGTCCGAGAATCCATTCAGGATGTCATCGAGTGGCGTTACGCTGCTATGCGGCCAGTTTCATCCAGGCGAATTCACACAATTGGGCATCGCCATGACTCAAGCACAAATTTTGACGGAGTTCCAACAACTCACGATGCCGCAACAGATCGACTTGTTGCAGGCGGCTTTGAACGTTGTTCGGAGAAACCTCAATCTCTCACAGCCCGATTCGTCATCAGCTTCCACGAGAGAGTTAGCCGTTGCCGCTCAGCGGCTGCTGGCTGACTACGAATCCGATCCTGAGTTGACGAGTTTCACAGCGCTGGATGGGGAGCCGATCCATGCGGCGCGGTGAGATTTGGTGGTGCAACCTCGATCCGACGGTTGGGGCCGAGCAGAAGAAACAACGCCCCTTCATCATCGTGAATGACGATGCCGTTGGAGTTTTGCCGCTCAAAGTGATCGTGCCACTGACCGATTGGAAGGACCATTATTCGGTCGCCGCCTGGATGGTCCGTATCGATCCTACTCCCACCAACGGCTTGCAAAAGACTTCCGCAGCCGACTGCTTCCAAGTCCGTTCGGTGTCTCAGCAGCGGCTTGTTCAGAGATTCGGCCGAATTAACGACGCTCAAATCGAACAAATTGGAGTCTCACTCAAGACAGTCCTTGCACTTCACCGCTGACAGCGACGGCAAAAGAACGTCGAGCGCTGTGCCTGGACGATGCGAACGACTTTGCCGCTTCCGCAGGTCGGGCATTGGTCCGCCTCTCGGTCGTAAACGCGGTGAGCATTCTGATAGCCGCCGCTTTGATTCAGCGCGTTGCGATACGTGCCGTCCCCCAGCGTCGAGCCTTCATGTTTGATGGCATCGAGCAACACGCGCTGAGTCGCCTCGTGCAGGCGTTGAACTTGATCGCGAGTCAGTTTTGTCGCCGGTCGTAGCGGAGAGATATGCGCCTCGTGCAGGATTTCGCTGGCGTACAAGTTGCCGATGCCGGCCACAAGTTTTTGATCCAGCAACGCGACTTTGATTGGCCGAGCCGTCCGCTGACAGACTTCACGCCAACCCAACTCGGTCAGCAACAGCGCGTCCTGGCCGAGCGAGTCGCTCCCCAATCGCCGATCTAACTCGTCGGCATCGCACAGCCGCACGACTCCCAATCCCCGACGGTCCCAAAACCACACCGACTGCGTCTGCCGAGGCCCATCGCCGGCCATGCGCCATTCGAGCCGCAAGTGCTCGCGATCCGGTGGGTCGGCAATCAACATCAGTCCGGTCATGCGCGGCTCGATGATGAATGATTCGCGGCTCGACAGATCTATGACAACTCGCTTGGCGACTCGCCGCACGGCCGTGACCGTCTGTCCCTTCGCTCGCCGAGCCATCTGGCTGAAACCCGGCGATAACGTCAGTGGCCGGCAATCGCACGGACACTCACGCAGATCGCGGATGATCCGGCCGAGCATTGTGCTTTGGATTCCGCGGACCATTGTTTCGACTTCAGGAAGTTCGGGCATGTTCGAGTTCGAAATGTGGAGTGCGGAATGAAACGCTGTGCGACGACTCAGCATCCCACGTCCATCGCGCGACTGCTAGACTCCGCCCGTTTCAAACTCCGAATTCCGCACTCCGAATTCCGCACTCCCTATGAAAATCCTCCTCGCCAATCCGCGCGGCTTTTGTGCCGGCGTCAACATGGCCATCGAATGCCTTGACGAGGTGATCCGCATGTTCGGGCCGAACGTCTTCGTTTATCACGAGATTGTTCACAACAAGTACGTCGTCGAGCGATTCACCCGGCAAGGGGTGAAATTCGTGAACTCGGTGGAGGAAGTCCCCACCGGTTCGATCTTGTTGTATTCCGCCCACGGCATCTCGCCGGAAATTCGCCGGCAAGCGCGTGAGCGAGATCTGAAAACCATTGATGCCACTTGTCCGCTCGTGACCAAAGTGCATCTGGAAGCGATCCGTTACGCGAAGGACGGCTATCACATCATCCTGATCGGCCACGAAGGACATGACGAAGTTATCGGCACGATGGGGGAGGCTCCGCAAAGCATCACACTGGTCGATTCTCCCGCCGAGGTGGATCTGCTGTCGTTCCCGGCCGATGCCAAGATCGCCTATCTGACGCAAACCACGCTCAGCGTCTCCGAGGCGAATACTGTCATCGAACGATTAAAGCGGCGCTATTCTGGCATCGTCAGTCCGCCGAAAGATGACATCTGCTACGCCACGACGAACCGCCAAGAGGCCGTCGCCGTGCTCGCCAAGGGAGCGGATGTGGTCATCGTGCTGGGGAGCCAGAACAGCTCGAATAGCCAGCGGCTGCGCGAAATCGGCCAGACCCTCTGCGGCCGAGCCTACCTGGTGGACGGCGTCCACGAATTACCGCTCGACGAATTCGACGGTTCGGAAACCGTCGTCATCACCGCCGGAGCCAGCGCACCGGAAGTGGTCGTCGAAGAATGCTTAGACACGCTCGTCAATCGCTTCCAGGCGACTGTCGAGCATCCCGTCGTCCGCGAAGAGCACGTCTTCTTTCCGCTCCCCAAAGAGCTGCGTGCTTTGCAAGCGGCGACGTAGAAATTGCTGATGAATAGCTCGTAGGTCAGGCTTTCCAGCCTGACCCGAATTGGCAAATCACGTCGAATGTTGATCGGGTCAGCCTGGAAAGGCTGACCTACTTCGGTCACTCGGCCGCGGAATGAACGATGAACGACTCCACTCTGCATGTGAGTTTGTGCGGCGACAGCGACGAGGTGATGCCGGCTGGTGGCTGGTGCTTCGCGCCGGGGCAGACCATTCAAATCGGACGGCATCCGGAGAGTGATGTTGTGCTGAAAAGCACTCGAGTGTCGCGGCACCATCTGACGGTGTTTGACGACGGCCAACACTGGCAGTGTGCAAGCTTCGGTTCCAGTGGGACAGACTGCGACGGCAGTCCGGTGAGTCATCTCGAATTGGAGTCCGGCACCGTCCTGGAACTTGGACCTCCGGGACCAATGCTTCGCTTTGAGCTTCTTGGCGGGACGGAGGAGGATGACCAACGCGGGACGATCTCGATCTGGATCGACGATATGAAGCAGGGGGACGTCGCCTCGTTCGAGAAATTGTGGGCACGATGTTTTTCGACGATCGTCAAGTTGGCTCGGCAACGGCTGGGGACTGCTCGCAAGCGAGTTGAGGATGAAGAAGACGTCGCGGCGGAAGTCTTTCAGAAACTGTATTTCGCCAGTGTGAATGGCAAGCTGCCGGAGTTGACCGATCGGCAAAGTCTGTGGCGGTTGTTGCTCACGATGACTCGCAACGCGGCGCTCGACAGCATCAATCGCGAACAACGTGCGAAGCGTGGCGGCGGGCATGTGCGCGGTGAGTCGGTCGCCGAAGACCCGCGACTGCTGATGCCCAATCCGGGGCCGAGTGCGTTCGACAATTTTATTGGCCAAGTCCCGACTCCCGGCTCAGTGGTCTCGGTGAAGGAGTTGGTCGATCAGTGGCTGGAACGGTTGCCGGACGACGAGGCTCGGCAAATTGCCCTGATGCGTTTGGAAGGATTTGGCACCGACGAGATCGCCGCTCAGCTCGGCCTTCCGTTGCGGACTGCCGAGCGGCGTCTGCAGCAGATTCGCGCGGCGTGGACCGAGTGATCGCCACGGGGGCGGGAGTTTTTTTCATGCCGCACCGGCCTGAACTCACACGCTGTCCTCGACTTTGTGTGGCCTGAAAAAGACTCCCGACCACTTCTCGGAACGTCCTGCTTTCGGCGACTTGCGGAATTCCACCAGATTTTGTGGCGGTCGTTCGCAACCGTTCGAGTTAGGTTGAATAGAGCCCTTCACATGAAGGCCGCCTGCTCTGGTAACGCACCTGACCGCTCGAAGACTCATCATGAAACTGCGAACTTCTCTTCACCGAATCCTGAATTCCTTCGTGGCCAAGCCGGCTCCTCGCAGGGGCTGGCAGGCCGGGATCGCGTTGGAAGCGCTAGAACTCCGGCTCAACCTGTCAGCCGTGCTGATTGTCGAGACCGTCGATGCCTACTGGCTCTTCGACGATGCCGATGCGCTGCTGAAAGCGGCGGCTGAAGGACTAACCGCAGATTGCAATCCGAGCAACTCTGACTCGGAATTCACGCCGCAGGAGCTGCAAGTCATTGATGGCTTGGTGGCCGAGTTGATCGCCAGCGAAGGCTACTCCGACAGCGACATCCTCTCGATCACCTACATCGACGACACCACCAGCGACGACCTGATTGCCGACGGCTATTTCGACGAGGTCTACTTCGATGACGGTGTTGTCGAGGAGACATTACCCGACTTCACAGAGAGCACGGACCTGGCCGGAACCGAGGACGTTTCCATCGACGTCAGCGACAAGCCATCAAACCTGTTGGGGGCCGCCGGTACCGACGAGATCTCCTCAGGCGACAGCGATCCGGTTATCGAAGCGAACTCCCGGACCAGCGATCAATCGGCGGCCGTCGTCGCGAACTCAGCGCTGCCGATCATCGAGGCGACTTTGGACGCACTTCCGATCGATCCATCATCGTCCCCGACTGTCGTGGCAGAGATTCAAGCCGATCGCCAAAGCCGCCCGTCCAAACTTGGAAATCGTGAAGAGGTCGCCAATACACGCCAGACGGTGCCGCCAAGCTTCACGACGAAAGCCGAGGCCATTGCGATCTCGGCAGTCACGCAGTTGGCCAGTGCGTCCGAAATGAAGCTTCCCTTCGCCAAGTTTCCGACAGTGGGACTCGCGAGAGTCGGGCTTGTGGCGGGCTTGGAATACACAAGATCGCTCTGGTCGCCAGAGAGCGAGTCAGACACCGACGATTCGACCAATCTGGAATCTGACGACCTCTTCCAGTTCTCATATTCGCAAATCGCCGCCGCGTTCTGTGCGAGCGGCTTGGCTGTGGCTCATTGGTTGAATACCAAGCAGGAATCAGAGAAGGCTGCGTCGGTCCAGCAACCGCGCCGCCGAGTCCGGGGAGTACGACAGACGTCGCTATAAACATAGCCTTGAGGGCCGGGCAGGTGAAAGGCCTGCCTCACGACGCCGAAGTCCTCGGGTGCATAACAGGAATTCCCTGTTTGTTGTGTCTTGAGTAGTCTGCCGCTGCGGAAATGGATGTTCGCGAGTTGAGCAACGTCAAGGAGGGACATGAGATGGCGATGACGAAGTCCGTTGAATCCAAACGGGAGGAA
>SXKJ01000428.1 GCA_005778115.1 Planctomyces sp.
CAAATGCGTTTTGGCGAGTTCCAGCCAGCGATCCGGTTCCACCGTACAAACGACTTCGCCCGCATACGGAATGAAGTTGGGGAGCAGCGCCACGTGAACCACATGAACTTCCCCCGGTTGCCGAGTGATTTCCAAGGCGGTCTGAATCGCCTCGTCCGTTGCGGATGAGAAGTCGATCGGCACTACCACACATTTCTTGGGGAACCAGGACATGATGGCCGCTCCTTTTTTAGGTGACTCGAAAAGTTGTTGATCGCTGGCGCACGGCTTAAGGCAAAGGTCGTGCCGACCGTTTGACCGCCACGCCATCGGCCTGCGCGCCCACGCCGCTGGCGTTGAGGTTAAACAATTCAACGCGACAATCGTGCGGCGAGTGTGCGGTCAAGCAGGTCAGCGTGCGGAGTCGTCACAGACTGTGTGTGCGAGTTCGCTCAACGCGGTTGTTGAGCGGCAAACGCCATCCGTGTGACAGGCGGTCAACGCTGACGCATAGCGACGGCCGAGCGGCGCGAGAATCCTTTGGCATCGCGCTTGCAATGACAATGGACACCCCCCGCGCTCCATCCCGGAAAGGACGGCTATCGTGCTGACACTCAAAAGGATTCTGTGCCCGGTCGATTTCAGCGAACTGAGCCTCAACGCTCTGAAATACGCGGTCGAACTGGCATCGACGTTTCAAGCGGAACTGCACCTGCTGCATGTCTTCGAGGGCTACGACGCGATTTCGTTGAACCCTGAAACGGCATTGATTCCGATGCCACAGTGGCTCTCTGAACTGCGAAAGGTCTGTCACGAAAAGCTCGCTGTTTTGCCGAATGCCGACCTTGCCGCGCGTTGCTCGTCGATCGTGCGAGCACATCGGGAAGGCCCGGCGATCCATGAGATTCTCGATTACGCCGCGCACCAGAAAATCGACTTGATCGTCCTGGCGACTCATGGCCGCACCGGGTTGAAGCACCTGTTGATGGGCAGCGTCGCCGAAAACGTCGTGCGCAGCGCCACATGCCCGGTTCTCACGATTCGCGGCACAGAATCCGCAACCTTGTGATGTTGGTGTGGTCTGATCGCGGGCACTTCTCCGTTATGCTCACACAATGGTGACGGCGATCCGTGTTCATGGCCTCGACTGTGCCGACGAAGCGGCGGAACTTCGCGCGGCGCTGCAGACTCGCGCGGGAGTCAGCCAGTTATCGTTTGATCTGCTCCGCGGCGTGATGTTCGTCGAACACGACGAATCGCTGATTGCCGGTGGCGACCTGATCGCTGCCGTGGCTCAGATCGGGATGCATGCGGAAGCGTGGCAGGCGGACCAAACGAGAAGTGCCGATGCCAGTCATATACGTCGTCGCTTGAGATTGTGGGTCACGACGCTGAGTGGCGCTTTTCTGGCAACTGCATTCGTGACCCATGGAGTTATGGGCGGATGGCTCGCTGCAATCGGGGATGACACATCGCCCACACCCCGCATCGTCATCGCACTGAATCTTTTGGCGACCGTTCTGGGTGTCAGTCTTGTGGTGCCGAAGGCGTGGTTGTCGTTGAGTCGAGTGCGTCTGGACATGAACGTCCTAATGTTGGCGGCGATTACCGGGGCGATCGGACTCGGCGAATTCTCTGAAGCGGCGACGGTGGCATTTCTGTTTGCGCTGTCGCTGGTCCTTGAAGGTTGGAGCATCGACCGCGCGCGGCGAGCGGTTGAAGCGATGATGCAGTTGGCTCCCGACACCGCTTGCGTTCTGCGAGCCGATGGGACGGAAGCGATCTTGCCGGCAAGTGAGATACTGGCTGGAACCCGGTTAGTGATCAGGCCTGGAGAGAGATTTCCGCTCGATGGTCAAGTGGCCCGAGGGGAAACCAGCGTCAATCAAGCTCCGATCACTGGCGAATCTCTGCCCGTCGTGAAGCGATCCGGCGATGACGTCTTCGCAGGGACGATCAACCAGGATGGTGCGATCGAGATCGTCACGACGAAGCCCGCTGATGATTCCACGCTCGCGCGGATCATTCGATTGATCGACGATGCACAGCGGAAACGATCACCGGCCGAGCAGTGGGTTGAGACATTTGCTCGGCATTACACGCCGACGGTGATCGGCTTGGCGGTGGCGATCATGTTGCTGCCGCCGTTGCTGGCCGGAGCAAACTGGGGCGACTGGTTCTATCAAGGCCTGGTGCTGCTGGTGATCGCCTGCCCTTGTGCGCTGGTGATTTCGACACCGGTCAGCATGGTTGCGGCGTTGGCCTCGGCCGCTCATCAGGGAGTGCTGGTGAAAGGGGCCAGCTACCTGGAGTTGGCGTCGCGACTGCGCGCGATCGCTTTCGATAAGACCGGCACGCTGACCGAAGGGCGTCCCGAAGTCACCGAGGTTGTCGCGCTCAGTGGTCACGATGAACGCGAAGTGCTCAACATCGCCGCCGCCATCGAATCCCGCTCGCAGCATCCGCTCGCGACCGCAATCGTCCGCTTCGCCGACTCGCACGGAGTTCGACCAGCACCGGCCGACGAATTTCAATCGCTTCCCGGACAAGGCGCGACCGCGATGCTGTCGGGGCAACGTTACTGGATCGGTTCGCATCGAGCGTTCGAGTCGCGAGGCCAAGAAACTCCGGAATTGCACGACCGTTTGGAAGAACTCGGAGCGCGTGGACACAGCGTCGTCATCATCGCCAGCGACAAACACGTCTGTGGCTTGATCGCTTTGGCGGACGCCGTCCGAGCCAACGCGAAGGAGTCACTCGCGGCCTTGCACCGCGCCGGTATTCGGCACCTTGTGATGCTCTCCGGAGATAATCTGTCGACGGCGCAAGCTGTTGGCCAAGCGGTCGGAGTCGATGACATCCGCGCCGAACTGCTCCCGGAAGCGAAAGTCGCCGCCATTGAGGGACTGCTGGCCGAGCATGGCCAGGTCGGCATGGTTGGTGATGGAGTGAACGACGCACCGGCGATGATCCGAGCGAGTCTCGGCATCGCGATGGGAACCGTCGGAACCGGCACGGCCCTTGAAACTGCCGATGTCGTCCTGATGAGCGATGATCTCTCCCGTGTCGCGTGGTTGATTGGTCATTCGCGCCGGACGTTGCGAGTCATCCGCCAGAACATCGTCGTCTCGCTGTGCGTCAAGGGGGCATTCGTGCTGCTCACGATCCTCGGCCACGCCTCGCTTTGGTCTGCGATCGCGGCCGATACGGGCGTCTCATTGGCCGTTGTTTTCAATGCCCTGAGATTGCTCCGGCCAAACGTCTCGCGGCTGTGATGAAAACCAGCCACAGTATCGGAGCAGCGGCAGATCACGACGACGGCCACGGCACACAGATCAGCACAGCAAACGTGGCTCCATGATTGATGGCCAGCAGAGCCAGCAGTTCTCCCCAGCGATCCCACCAAATACGGATGCTGACCACCAACAGAATCGGAAAGCCGATGTGTGTCCAAAGCAGCATCGTCCCCAAATCATTGGGAGCGTTGGTCATCATCCACCAAAACCCAAACCCGAGTGCGATGTGAATCGGAACTGTCCACCAGGCGAACCTCAGCAAGGTCGGCCGTTGAGTGGTTCGCTTCAGAGAAGGCGCGGGATTGGGCGTGAGTGATTGAATCTGGTCCTGTGCAGTCGTTCGATCGAGCGTGGGCATACAGCCTCCTTCCTTGGAGTTGCAGATGAGCGAAGCCGCTCAACGCGCGCAACCACTGCGCTCTGCTGGCGCGCTTCACGATTTCTGGACTTCGCCGCCCAACTTGCCCGAGCTTGCGTGTGTGTCGTGACATGCACTCAATCTCTGGCGAGGTTGGCCACGGTTGTGTGGCGAGCCAAAGGATGCGGCACGATGTTCGCACAAATCATGCCTGATCCCGCCTCTTTCAGATGTGACCCTTTGCGGCCGTCACGTCTCCCGCCTTGTGAGAATCAACCATGATCACGCTCTCCAACGACGACCGTTTTCAATTCTGTGACCGTGTGACTCGCCGAAATGTTTTGCAGATCGGCGCGCTGGGTTTCGGCTTCGGAGCACTCGGCCTGCCGGACTTGCTGCGAGCAGAACCTGCGACACAGAAGCCGCGGCACAAAGCGTTGATCAACATCTTTTTGGGCGGCGGCCCGCCGCATCAGGATCTGTGGGATTTGAAGCGCAACGCTCCCGTCGAATTACGGGGCGAGTTCTCTCCGATCGAAACGAAAGTGCCGGGCATTCAGATTTGCGAAGTCTTCCCGCGGATGGCGAGCGTCATGGACCGCTGCGTTGTCGTACGGTCGGTCGTTGGATCGGTTGGAGCCCACGACGCGTATCAGTGCATGACTGGCTTTTCGTCGCGGGATTTGGCACTGGTCGGAGGTCGCCCCAGCGTCGGTGCGGTTGCTTCGAAAGTGTTGGGGCCGGTCGATCGCGCTGTGCCGCCGTTTGTCGGCCTGACCGCGACGACGCAGCATGTCCCGTGGTCCGATTCCGGCTCACCGGGATTTCTGGGATCCGCCGTCGCTGCGTTCAAACCAGAAGGCCCCGGCATGGCGGACATGATTCCGTGTGGCCAGATTGCCGAGAAACGGTTGGACGACCGCAAAGCGTTGCTCCAGGATCTCGATGGACTGAAGCGCGAAGCCGACCAACGCGGCAAGATGGTTGCGATGGACGCCTTCGCCAAGTCCGCATTCGATGTGCTCACGTCGAGCAAGCTGGTGGATGCGCTCGACCTGTCGAAGGAACCGGCGGAGGTCCGCGCCCGCTACGGCACCGGAAAGCCGTTTAATTTTCAATACGACGGAGCGCCCACGGCGAACGAACATTTGCTGATGGCTCGGCGACTGGTCGAGGCGGGAGTCCGTTGCGTCTCGTTGACGTTCGGCCGTTGGGACAGTCACGGCCAGAACTTCGCACTGGTTCGCGATCACGGCGCGAAACTCGATCAGTGCCTGAGTGCGTTGATCGAAGACCTCCATCACCGAGGACTACTCGACGATGTCACGGTCATCGCCTGGGGCGAATTCGGACGCACGCCGCGCATCAACAAAGACGCCGGACGCGATCACTGGCCGCAAGTCAGTTGCGCGTTGATGGCTGGCGGCGGAATGAAAGGTGGCCAAGTCATCGGCAGCACCAATCGTCTCGGCGAAAGCGCGGAAACTCGTCCGGTCCACTTCCAAGAGATCATCGGCACGCTGTACCGCAACCTCGGCATCAACCCGCTGACGAAACCGGTGATCGATCCGGCCGGCCGCCCACAACCGCTCATCGAGAACTACCTGCCGCTGCCGGAGGTCGTCTGACCGTTCGGTCACTGCCGCGACTGACCGCTCTGGGTTTGACAATCGTCAGTTACACAATATCGTGTAATCCATGAACTCTCGAAAACGAGCCTCAAGACAGGTTGCGCCGCCCCTGCGGCCCGCGCTTCATCAACGGCCTCTGCTGTCTCCCGATCAGGCCGTCGCCTTGAGCAGGCTCTTCAAAGTCTTCAGCAATGACCTGCGCTTGAGACTGCTGCACGCGCTGGTTCGCGAGAAAGAACTGTATGTGAATGAGCTGGCCGAGGCCGTGGGCATGAAACCGCAAGCGGTCTCAAACCAGCTTCAGCGGCTGGTCGATCGCGGCATCCTGTCGGCGAAGCGAGAAGGGACGAACGTCTGCTATTCGATTCTCGACCCGTGTGTGCCGGTATTGCTCGAACGAGGTGTCTGCTTGACTCAATGCTGCCCGGAGGAAAAATGAGACCTCCTCGAAAACCGCAGTGTTGTTTCACCGTGCTTGCGTGGGCGGCGCTCCTGACGGTCGATGCGATTGCGGATCAACCGCGGCTGGCCAAGGCGCCGTTTGCGGCAAGGCAGGCGGCAGAGTTTCAGCAGCAGTGGGCCAGGCACATCGGGAAACCCGTCGCCCAAACCAATTCGATCGGCCTGAAGCTGGCTCTCTTGCCGCCGGGCGAGTTCACGATGGGCCGCTCGGATGAGCAATTCGACAAGCTGCTCGACACGATCAAGAACCATCCGGAGATGAAACGCAACTACGGTGGCCAAGTGGTGTGGTCGATGCTGATGATGCCGGGGCATCGAGTCCGACTGACGAAACCGTTCTACATGGGCACGACCGAAGTCACGGTCGGGCAATTCCGCCAGTTCGCCGACGCATCCGGTTACAAGACGGAAGCTGAACAAGGTTTCGACGCCGGTGAACCGATCAAAGGCCGGCCGATCTGCACATGGCGAAAGCCGATGGTCTGGATCAATCTCCAGCAGAAGGACGACGAGCCGGTCTTGCACCTGTGCTACAACGACTGCATCGAGTTCTGCAAGTGGCTGAGCAAGCAAGAAGGAGTCGAGTACTGCCTGCCGGCTGAGGCCGAGTGGGAATATGCCTGCCGCGCGGGGACCACAACGCCGTGGTCATTCGGCGACTGGCAAGACGTGCCGCGCGTGGCCCATGAGTACGCTTTCTGGTCCGAAGCGCCACAGGGAAAACACGACCGGCCGCGATCCGTCGCGCAAGGAAAGCCCAATGCCTTCGGCCTGTACGACATGCACGGCAATGTGTGGGAATATGTCGCCGACTGGTGGCATCGCATGTACTACAAAGAGTCGCCGCTCAACGACCCTACCGGTCCCGACACGCAAGATGAACTGAATCGGCTGCGGCGGATCATTCGCGGCAGTTCGTTCGACTGGGACAGTTGGGGTGGCGATTCCGCGTATCGCATGCGCATCGGACAGCGATCGACTCAGCATCCGCACATGGGCTTTCGCGTGGCGATGCGCATCAACGGAGTGCCAGGTGTGCCTCCGGCTGTCGATCCGGATGAAGAGCGACGGCGTGCGAAGCACGACCCTGGCGCGGACTCTTTGGAAGTGCTGGCAGCGCTGCAAACCGGCGCGGTGAAAGTGAAGTTGGCCAAGGAACTCAACATCGCAATCGCTGACGGCATCAACATCGAGTTCGTGCTCATTCCTGCCGGTTCGTTCCTGATGGGTTCCGAGAAGGGGCTGAAAGATGAACGACCGCTCCACCGCGTCGTGATCTCGAAGCCGTTCTACATGGCGAAGTACGAACTGACTCAGAGCCAGTGGGAAGCGCTCATGGGAAAACATCCGTGGTTGGAGGAACTGCGAAAAGACAAAGCCGATGACGCGGTTGGCCCGACCAAGGCGATCGACTCACTGAGCTGGGCTGCCTGCCAGGAGTTCATCGTCAAACTCAAGGCCAAAGTCTCTGCACACAATTTCGCTCTGCCGACCGAAGCCCAGTGGGAATACGCCTGCCGCGCCGGCAGCGCTGGCGAGTTCCACTTCGGTGACGATGAGACGCAACTCGGCGACTTTGCCTGGTTCCACGGGAACATGAACTGGATCGGACAACCGGGTTTCAAAGGAAAGCTCTTCTACCACGATGTCGGCACTAAGAGGCCGAATGCATTCGGCTTGTACGACATGCACGGCGGCGTGTGGGAATGGTGCGGCGATTGGTACGACCAAAATTACTACTTCGATTCGCCGCTCGTCGACCCTCGAGGCGCAGATTCCGGACGCTTCCGCGTGCTGCGTGGCGGATCGTGGTTTCGCTACGGCAAGTACGCTCGCAGCGCCTACCGCAAAGTTTTCCATCCGGATGGCGACGGCGATGCGACCACTGCCTACATCAACGACTTTGGCTGCCGCTTGGTGATCAACTTTTCGGCTGCTGGCAACGAGCGACCTTGAACAGGAGACCGACAATGACAATTCGGCTGTGCGATGCGGTCGTGTTCCTGCTGGCTTGTGCGTGTGGGCCAAGCTTTGCGGCGACCATTCGCGTCCCACAAGACCACAAGACGATTCAAGCGGCGATCAGCGCGACATCAGCCGGTGACACGGTGCTCGTCACAGCAGGGACGTACCGCGAACGGTTGCGGTTGAAAGAGAGCGTGACACTACGGAGCGCCGGCGATGACACGAAGGGCAAGCTGGGACTGAAGCGGGCTGAGGCGACGATCATCGACGGCGGAGGCAAAGACGGCGAAGGGCCGGGTGTCGCGATGGCCGAAGGTGCTACGCTCGATGGCTTCACGGTGACCAACGTCGGCGTGTACGACGAGGCCGAATGGAAAAGACATCACGCGACTCAGGGCAACGACCAACCGCACGAACACATCGGCGAGCCGGGAACGGCCGGAATCAGCGTGATCGGCGTGACCTGCTCGATCAAGCACAACATCGTGCATCACATCGGGTACACCGGTATCGCGATTCAAGGGGTCGAGGGGAAGCGTTGCTCGCCGCAGGTACTGCACAACGTCTGTTATCGCAACATGGGAGGCGGCATCGGTTCGATGCGCGGATCGACTGCCGTCATCGAGGCGAATGTCTGCTTTCAGAATTTCTACGCCGGCATCGGGCACGAAGGGTCGAGTCCACTCGTCGTCAACAACGACTGCTTCGAAAACATTCGCGCGGGCATCGGAATCAGCGAAGGCTCGAAGCCGGTCGTCCGCGGCAACCAGTGCTACCGCAACCGCCGCGCGGGAATCGGCATCCGCACGGGAACTGACACCAGTCCGGTCGTCGAAGACAACGACTGCCATCACAACGACATGGCAGGCATCGGTTGCGAAGAGGACTGCGCGCCGCTGCTCCGCAACAACCGCTGCCACGAGAACACGCTGGCCGGCATCGGCTGCCGAGACAACGCTCGGCCACTGATCGTCGGCAATCACTGCTTCAAAAACCAAGCGGTGGGGATTGGTTTCGACGAGACGAAATCTGGCCAAGCGGTCGTCATCAACAATCGCGTGGCGGACAACGACAAAGTCGCCATTGGGATTCATTCCGGCTGGAAGGTGCGGTTGATCGGCAATGAACTGTCGCGTCCCGACGGGATGCCACCGGTCGTGATGGTCTTCAAGGGGGCTGCGGCTGACTTCGCCGACAACATCATTCGTGGAAGCGGCGTCGCCGGCATTCGGACCGAGGGGATCGTCCGCGCGACCGGCAACATGTTCGAGTCTCCCACCCTCCGCGCGGGTGGCGGCCCGCCTCAGTTTGCGGTGTGGGGGCTGCCCGGCTCCAGCATCGTCTTCACGGACAACACTGTTCGCGGTTGGCGACACGGTCTGTCCGCCGAAAAGGCCACGGTCACAGCCAGCGACAATCGGATCGCGAACTACGGCCAAGTCGGAATCAAGATTACGAATCCAACGACAAAGGCGGTGATCGTCGGCAACAGCTTTGAGAGCGAAACGGATCGCGAGGGAGTCAACGTCACTGGCGGCCAAGCCCTCATCGAGAACAACCGCATCGAGAAACCCAAGCCAAGTGGTGTGAAAAACACTGCCCCAAGCCAGCCTCAATAAGGAAGACACCATGCTGAGTGTGCTGAGAATTCTCCGACTTCGAACGGTCGCCAAAACGACCCTGTTGCTGGCCGGAGTGCTGATCACGAGCGATGGATCGGCCCGCGCTGAGTCACCGAAGTCGGCGACTGAGCCAACCAAGCAAACATACTTGCTCTCGTGTCCGAGCGGTGATGCGGCCATTGCGATCAAGATCGTTGATCGAGCCAACATCAAACAGGAACTCTCGGTGGACATCGCCCTGCGATGGACCGCGGGCTACGACACCGATGTGCGCTCCTTCGTCAACGTCATCGCGACTCCCAAGGGGGGCACCCACGTCGCTGGCTTCGACCGCGCCATCGTCAAGGTCCTCAACGACCAGGCCAAGTCGGCCCGGGTCCTCAAGGCCAGCGACGAGTCCATGACCAAGGATGATGTGCTCGAGGGGCTCATCGGTGTGATCGCTGTCCGCGTGCCGGAGC
>SXKJ01000429.1 GCA_005778115.1 Planctomyces sp.
CCCCGGTAATTTCGATGTTGACGCACAACCGGGGGGCTGACGCCGCCCCGCTCGCCTGAATGACCCACGAAGATTCGTGCGAGGAATAACTGGCCGATCCATCGTCCAATTGAGCGTTTGGAGGAAGACGGTTTGAAAGACTGGCCTCGCGGCAGTCGATCCATTTCAAGTCGCCCAACGAGGGGTCGGGTGTTCGGTTTTTCGAAATTGGCGGAGTGAGGCTTGGATTGCAAATGACGCTTTCTTTCCGCCAATTCCGAAAAACCGAACACCCGACCCCGACCTGGCCGGTCGTAACGGTTCTACTACTGTTGCTCGTCACGAGCCGCTTGAGCGCGGGAGAGCTGACGCTCAACTCCGGGATGATTCTGAAATCGGGCGCGGTCGAAAACCTGCCGAGCATTTCCCTCAACGCACCGCCACCGGCCGGAAACGTGCCGAGCAGCCCGTTCTGGATGCTCGATGACGGCATGAGGCGGTACTTCGTCCACAAACGACAAATCGCGGTCGTGAACCGTGACGTTGAACTCGCGCAGTTCGAGCGATTTGAATTGAAGCAAAAACGTCAGCCAGGAATCGGCCAGATCCAATACGTCGGGCCGTTCTTGAAGATGTCTCCGTTCGACCAATACGGACATCGCATCGTCACTTTGATTGGGCCGAACAAGGCTCCGAAGGATTACATCCAAGGGATCACGCAACTCCGACCGCAGTCCTGCACCGTCACCGGTTTGAATCACGAGTGGGAATTCAGCGTCGCCACGAATTCGCTGCGTCGAGAGGAATTGGTGCCGCTGCTGCGACGCTGCATCAATCTCGAAAAGAAAGAAGACCGCTTCGCTGTCGTGCGGTTCTATCAGCAGGCAGGGCTGTACGACCTGGCGATCGAAGAGTTGAACACGATTGCCCAAGACCTACCCGACCACAAAGCCGAATGCGAAGAGCGAGCGTTGGAAGCGAGGCAATTGCTGGCCAACCGCCTGCTCGCCGAATTGCAGCATCGTCGCGCGGCGGGACAGCATCGGTTGGCGGCAGAATCGCTTCGAGTGTTTCCGACCGAGAACCTTGCCGCCGACATCGTGCGCGAACTGCGGCGGTTCCAAACGGAATTCACCGAGACCGACGAGAAGCTCGAACGTGTGCGGCATCTGCTCGGTGATTTGCAAGCGGGCTTGAACAAAGAGCAGTTGAAACAGGTCGCGCCGCTGCGTGATGAAGTGCTCCAAAATCTGGATGTCGAAACGCTCCCGCGACTGGAAGGTTTTCTGAAGCTGGAGAAAGACGAATCGCTGTCATCGGCCGAGAAGCTCGCGCTGGCCTATTCCGGCTGGGTGGTCGGCGACTCCAACGCAACGACCGATCTCGGCAACGCCGTCCGCTGGTGGCAAGCACGGTTCCATGCGTTGCAGTATCTGCGAGCGAACCATCCGTCGTTGCGAGAGCCGGCGCTCACGCAATTGATCTCGACCGAAGGTGTGGGCGTGAAGACGGTCGAGCAACTCATCCGCTATCTGCCACCGGTGCTCGACACGCCCGGCCTGCAATCTGGCCGAGTCGCCACGATCACCGTACATGAACCCGGCCGCTCGCGCGAAGATGACGACGGCCCATCGGCATTCCGATATTCGGTGCTCCTGCCGCCAGAGTTCAATCCGCATCACACCTACCCGCTGATCGTTGCCCTGCACGAAGGGGGCTGGGCTCCCGAACGCGTCCTGAAATGGTGGGGAGGCGACGAGGCATCGCCTCTCCAATCGCAACGTCACGGCTACATCGTGATCGCGCCGGAGTATCTGCCCCCCAAGCCAGGTGACCCGCTGCTGGCTCCCACCGACACGATCGTTTGGGAATGTTTGCGTGACGCTCGCCGCCGATTCCTGATCGACTCAGACCGCATCTTCCTGAGCGGTCATGGCCGAGGCGCGGAAGCTACGTTTGATGTCGCGCTGGCTCGGCCCGACTTGTTCGCCGGAGTCATTCCGATTTCCGGTGGCTTCCTCAATCGCGACTGCAAGCTGCTGCGCGAGAACGCGCGGTTGCTCGCCTGGTACGCCGTGATCGGAGAGCTCGACTTCGGTCTGTTCGATAAGCATGCGTCGTTCTATGACAACCTAATGCTCAACGGCGGCGACGTGCTGGTCGCGCAATACAAGAGCCGCGGTCACGAGACCTACTACAGCGAGATTCACCGGCTCTTCGAATGGATGGAACTGCATCGCCGAGCCGCCGAACCGAAAGATTTCGAGTTCCGCAGCCTGCGCACCGCCGACGTCCGCCTGCATTGGGTTCGCTGGTCCGACGCGACTCCGGGCAAAACAAAAGGGAATATCAAATTGACCGCGGGGCCGCCGAAGCCCGCCACACCGATCATTCTCTCCGCACGCATCTCCGCCGGAGAAACCGACAAGAAAACGATCACACTTAGCGGCCGCGGCACAATCACTATCTGGCTCAACGGCAATCTGATGGACCTCGACAAGAAGCTGAGCATCAAGCTGAGCGACGGCCAGCAGAAGTTCAACGACTTCCTCAAGCCAGAGATCGAAGCGGTCCTCGAAGACTTCCGCCAACGCGGCGACCGCCAACGCCTGCACTCGGTCCGCATTCAGATCGACTGAAACGGTCGCCATATCCGTAGGGTGGGTCGAGTCATCGAGACCCACCAAGAACGATCATGCCCCGTCATTGGAAATGCTGGTGGGTCTCGATGACTCGACCCACCCTACTTCAACGTATACTCCAGAAACGCCAGTTCCAATTCCAACGCCTCGGCCGTCGGGATGTGCCCATTGCGAGCCGTCACCGCCACGCGCTGCTTGTGACCCAGCAGTTCATTCACCGCGATCAAATGATTCAGCGCGACCCAGTTGCGCGGCGGGTCTTCGGTGCCTCCCGAAACCATCACCGGTCGCGGTGCCATCAGCGCGTGGAAATCAACGAGGTCATCTCCCGCGTCGACCAACTCCTTGTACAAGCCAGTGCGCGGATTCTCCGCCGACGGCACACCCGGTTTCCGCTTCGTCGCCGGGTCGAAGCCCAGATACCACGGCTCCCAGTAATTCACGTTTGAGTTCCTCTCATTGAAGACGATGCCCGGATCGGACCAGACCGCACAGGCGAACTTGTCGTACAGGCACGACGAGAACATCGACCACTTGCCACCGTAAGACAGTCCGATGATCCCAATGCGCTGCGGATCAACTTCCGGCATCTGAGCCAACGCGGTGTGACAGTTCGCCGACGTGTAAGCCAACAACGTCAACGGCTGCCGACGTAGCTCCATGCCTGCCTCCGTCAACAACTGCCGCGTATCGAGCCCAATCTTTTCGACGGAACCAGGCGTGCCGATCGACAACGTCACGAACCCGCGCTTCACCAACTGCAACCCGTAATCGTGAGTCCCCCTCCCCTTCCCTTGCGGCCCTTCACCGATGCTCGTCAGCGGCTCATAGAACGGCACAAGCACCGCCGGAAACGGCCCCTTGCCAGGCGGCATCAGCAAATATCCGTCGGCCAGTTTTCCCTCAGGCGAGATCTGCACATGAACGTGATGTTGGACGAAACCGTCTTTCTCGACCGTCTCCAATCGCTTCACTTCCGGCCGTTCAACCAACGGCGGCCAAGCTCCAAGCCGCTTGTGCCATGTCTGCAAAATTTCTTTGCGCCGGACCTGCCAATCTTCCGGCGACTTGGCCACCGAACCGTCCGCAAACTTGAGCGGCGAACGATACGAACCAAACTGCCCAGCGAACTCCGCCGACGGCTGTGTGTATTTTTCTAACCTCTGCCAAAGTGCCGCTCTCGCTGAAGACTCGTCCGAGGACATGCTTGTCGATGCACTCAGACCGACGAGGAGAACGAGGCCAAGCAACCATCGGTGCCCAAACAATTCAGAAGACGCATTCCGGTACATTGTCGTGGTCTCCCTCTAGGTGATTGGACTCACCTGCCAATGTGCGGCCTGCACTTCTTGGTTTCCCTCGAACTCGGCCAACTCTTCGTGCAATCTGGAAATCATTTTGCGGATGCCAGCCTTGGTGAGCCCTTTGGTTGGAGCAGGATTGTCGCGCTGGAGTCGGGCGAGCCAGTCTTCGAGATGTCGCAGCTCGGCTTGGGCTTTGTCGTATTCTTGAGTGTCTGAAATCATAGTCTGATCTCCACGATCCCTTTTCGGCGACCATCCGGCTCGCGTGTACGAGCAAAGAATTCGCACCAGGCATTCCAGTTGTGATCATCTTCGGCGGCGAACAGTTCCTCGGGCTGTCGAGTCACAAACATTTCTTCCAACTCCATCGCGGCCTCGTTGCCCGATCTGGCCAATTCCACGAAATCGGCCGAGACCAGCATAACGGCATCGACGTCGTTCGGCTCAAGCTTTGACGTGTCAAAACTTCCGTCAATCGCCAGCCGTCGCGCTCCGACGCTGCGTGCCAACTCGATCCAGCGTCGAATTCGCAAGATCAACCGACGACGTTTGCGGCTTTGTGATCCAAATCGAAACGTTAAATCGGCCTCGCTGCAAAGGTGAATCCCTTCGGGCAGGTATCCGTCTGATCGAAATGGAGGAATCAGGTCAGTCATGTCCGATCATCCGACAAGCTCGCGAATTGGCGAGGCGTCATCGAGCAGATACTGCGGTCGGCCGTTGAAGTCGGGCAGCTTCACGTCGAGGTCGATGCCAAGCGTTCGATAGATCGTGGCCATAATGTTCTGGAAGCTGATCGTGCCGTTGATCGAGCGTTCGGCGCGCGAGTCGGTCGCGCCGATGACTTGGCCCATCGTCAAGCCGCCACCGAAGAACAACGCACAGCCGGCATCGGCCCAGTGTTCGCGGCCGGGGCCGACCGGAGTGATTTTCGGAGTGCGGCCGAACTCACCGAGCACGACGACCAGCACGTCGTCGGACAGGCCACGATCTTTCAGATCGTTGACCAGTGCGGTGATGCTCATGTCGAGCACCGGCATCAGGCACTTCAAGGCGAAGAAGATGTCGCCGGTCGGGCTACTGTGATGATCCCACTCGGCGGCGTGCAGCGTGACGACTCGCACACCCGCCTCAACCAAGCGTCGAGCCATCAGGAACGGCCTTCCGTTCCAGTCATAAATGTATTGCTTCGCCGTTTGATGCGGATACTTCCCCGCCTTATGCCCGTAACGAGCGAGCGTCTCCGGCGATTCATTGGTGAGATCGAACGCCTCGCGAACTTTCGGCGAGGCGATCATCTCCAATGCCTGCGCCTGAAAGCGATCCAGCCCGCCGAACGCCTGCGGTCGATCGAGCTCGCGTTGCAGGTTGTCGAACGCGGCGAGCAACGCCTTGCGGTTCTCCAACATTTCGAGGTTTTTGACCGGAGTGAGATCCTTCAACGATTCCTCGAACGGGCGAAATGGCGCGTGTGCGGCTCCGACGTAATGCGGCTTCTCATAATCAAACAAGTCGCCGGAATGCTGCTTGAGGCTGACGTAAGTCGGGAGCGTCTGTTGCGTCGGCGACAACTTGCTGATGACCGATCCAAACGCCGGCCGCTTGCCCGATGAACGGGGCAGCCCGGTGTAGACCTCACTGAGATAGTGATCGTTCTCAACCGACCGAATGCCGCGCACCAACGCGGCTCGATCGAGCATGGCGGCCTGCAACGGCATGTGCTCGCAGATTTGCACGCCGGGCAACTTCGTCGCGATCGGCGAGAACGGCCCGCGATACTCGGTCGGAGCCTGCGGCTTCAAATCCCACATGTCCAAATGCGAAGGACCACCATCCAGAACCACATAAATCAGGGACTTCGGCCGGCGAGCATCCGGATTCGCTTTTGCCTCGTGCCGTAGTAAATCTGCCAGCGTCAACCCGCCAACACCGAGTGCTCCAATGCGAAGCAACTCGCGCCGGGAAAGACGGGCGCTCAACGTCGGTTGTTGGTTGAAAATGGTGAGCACACTCAACCTCTTGGACAAAGAGCTGGCGGAAAATAAAGGGCAAAAATGAGAATCTCGCGTCTCTGCGCTTATTTTCCGCCCTTCATTTTTCGCCAGCCAGCGTTGCTAGGAATTCATTTCAAACCAATTCCGGGATCGGCGTTCCCTGATACAGAATCGGCACGGGCCGGCCTTCGTGCATGAAGACTCGGTCGGTGGCGATGCCGAGCTGTTGATAGATCGTGGCCAGGACGTCGTTGTAGTGAATCGGTCGATCCTGCGGGATCTCCGCGCGAGCGTTACTGGTGCCGAGTACCTGTCCCCTCTTCAATCCACCACCGGTCAGCATCACGGAGAAGACATCGCTCCAGTGATCGCGGCCGGCGTTGTTGTTGATCTTCGGAGTGCGTCCGAATTCCGAGACGACGGCGACCAGCGTTGAGTCGAGCAGCCCGCGATCGGTCAGCTCGTCGAGTAGCGTCGCGACGGCGCGA
Source organism: Planctomyces sp. (assembly GCA_005778115.1). GTDB lineage: Bacteria > Planctomycetota > Planctomycetia > Planctomycetales > Planctomycetaceae > SXKJ01. The sequence goes on from SXKJ01000429.1 coordinate 6,408, forward strand.
TCCAGCAGCGGCAGGAGTCGCGTCTTCATCGAGTTGAAGTTGTTGGTGTGCGTATCCCAATCTTGGTTGTCGGCGAGATTGACCAATGTGAATGGAACACCCGCCTCGGCCAAGCGGCGAGCCATCAAGACTCGCTGGCCGAACTTGTTGCTGCCGTATCGCTGCCGAGTTGCCAGAGTCTCTTTCGAGAGGTCGATCGCGGCTTGCGTGACCGGGTGATTGATCATGTCGAGCGCCGTGCGGCGGAACAGATCCATGCCGGACATCATCCCGGAAGCATCGGCCTCGCGCCGAAATCCGTCCAACTGCTGCAACAATCCTTGTCGCTCGTCGAAACGCGTCAGCGGCATGTCGCGGAACATGACTAATGGTTGAGGAACTCGATATGGCGACTCGGCATCAATCGGGATGGGGCCGGACTCAAACGGCGAGTAAGCCATGCCCAAGAAGTGCGAGTCGGCATATCGCACGCGATCGCCAAGCTGACCTTTGTCCGGCACGCAAAAGTACGCCGGCAATCCGGGCTTGCTGGAGCCGCGCACCTTCGCGACGAACGAACCGACAGACGGTTTATCGTTGCGGTTCTTCGTAGTCGTGTTGGCTCCGGGATAGTCGTAACCGGTCAGCACCCAGTGAATTGCCGCCTCATGGCTGGGGGTACCGTGATGGACGCTCCGCAGCACATTGAATTGGTTCGTCCTCGCGGCCAGCATCGGCAAATGTTCGCTGACTCGATAGCCGGGGGTTGCCGTCGCGATGGAATCAAACTCACCGCGATACTCGGCCGGCGCGTTTGGCTTCAAATCCCATGAGTCGAGCTGCGAACAGCCACCTTGCAAAAAGAGAACAATCGCTCGCTTGGCCACAGGCTCGGCCACCGCCGCTCGCGCCGAGTTGGTCGCCAGAGCCCCGGCAGCGAGACCACTGGTTTGCAAGAAGAATCGTCGCCTGGATTGATTCGTCATCTCCAACTCCGGTGATCGGCAATGAAACTAAGAACCCCGTTACGTTCAATAGTCGGCAACTTTCACGGGCAAATACATTGGGAATCTCACGATGGCGTCCCTGCAAGCCGTCGTAGTTGCTAACGGATAACGTAACATGGCAATCCGTTGATGGCGACTTCGCAAGTCGATTTCGGATATCGCAGTTCGCTCAGTTCGAGCTACCCAAGAGAGTGCCGATCGCACCATGAGCCTGTCGCCCGAACAGTCTGGCTTCGCGACGACGCAATGGAGCATTGTTTTGCAAGCGGCTCAGCCGGGCGACTCAGCCGCGCGAGCGGCATTGGAGTTGTTGTGTCGACGATATTGGTTTCCGTTGTATGCGTTTGCTCGGCGGCGAATGGCGACGGTGCCGGAGGCTCAAGACCTGACGCAAGAATTTTTTCTGCGTCTGCTCGAGAAGAACTCGCTGGCGGCCGCGACTCCAGAGCGTGGCCGATTTCGGAGTTTCTTGCTGACGTCGCTGAAGAACTTTCTGGCGAACGAATGGGATCGTGCGAACGCTCAGAAACGGGGTAGCGGTCGCAAGCGATTGTCGCTCGATTGAGAATCTGGCGAGTCGCGGTTGTCTCTCGAACCCGCTCATACAAACACACCCGAACGAGAATTTGAACGCCAGTGGGCGCTGACGTTGTTGGACGTCGTCGTGCGACGTTTGCAAGACGAGTTCGCGACGGCCGACAAGTCGCGGCAGTTTGAGTTACTCAAAGAGACGCTGACCGGCAGTCGGACGGAACTGGATTATTCGGCCATCGCCGCCGAGCTGCAGATGACCGAAGAAGCCTCGCGGCAGGCGGCACATCGGCTGCGAAAGCGGTATCGCGAACTGCTGCGAGCGGAGGTTGCCGCCACCGTCGAGTGCGACAACGAAGTCGAGGACGAGATCGGCCGGCTATTCGAGGCGCTGGGAGCGTGACGGAAATTTGAAATCTCAGATCTCAGATTTGAAATCTCAAAATTTCCGTGTCACAACGGTTCGCGATTGCTTTAGAGGCTGGCAGAATCACTACTCACCAGGAAAGCCGACATGAGCGAATCGCGACGCTGCCCGCAATGTGATGCTGAGATTCCGGTCAATTCACCGGCTGGTTTGTGCCCGCGCTGTCTGCTCAAGGCCAGTGCCGACAGTCAGTCAGCGGCCGCCTCGGCCGAGCCGGGGCCGACCAAACTGACCCCGCCAGCATCGGGCTTTGTGCCGCCGACGGTTGAGAAACTGGCTCCGCTGTTTCCGCAGTTGGAGATTCTGGAACTGCTCGGCAAGGGAGGCGTGGGAGCGGTCTATAAAGCTCGGCAGCCGGGATTGGATCGGCTGGTAGCGCTGAAAATTCTGCCGCCGGAGATCAGTCACGATCCGGCGTTTGCCGAACGGTTTCAGCGCGAAGCTCGCGCGCTGGCGCGACTGAGCCACCCGCACATTGTCGGTGTGTATGACTTCGGCCAGACGTTCGTAGTTCCGCCTTCAGGCGGTTCTGAAAATCCGCCGGCAAGCCAAGGCATTCCGCCTAAAGGCGGGACTACGAACGGCCTCTGCTACATCGTGATGGAGTTCGTGGACGGGGCGAATCTGCGGCAGGCGATCAAGGCGGGGAAGCTCACGGCGGCCGAGGCGTTGGCGATCGTGCCGCAGATTTGTGAGGCGTTGCAGTTCGCTCACGACGAAGGGATCGTGCATCGGGACATCAAGCCGGAAAACATCCTCATCGACAAACGCGGCCGAGTGAAAATCGCCGACTTCGGTCTCGCGAAACTGCTGGGTCAAGACGCCAGCGATCATTCGCTGACCGCGACACATCAAGTGATGGGCACGCTGCGGTACATGGCTCCCGAGCAAATGCAGGGTTCGCGCGAAGTCGATCACCGCGCCGACATTTATTCGCTGGGCGTCGTCTTCTACGAACTGCTCACCGGCGAGTTGCCGATGGGACGGTTCGCTCCGCCATCCAAGCGAGTCCAAGTCGATGTGCGGTTGGACGAGATCGTGCTGCGTGCGCTGGAGCAACAACCAGAACAGCGCTATCAGCACGCGAGCCAAATCAAGAGCGATGTGGAAAGCGTGACCAGCACGCCAATCGTCCTGTCGAGTGCGACAGTCGCAGGACATCCACAGGATTCCGCGAGAACGGTTTCGGCCGATCGTTCGGAAACGCAACTCAGCCGCTGTGCTCTCGTCGGTGCGATCTGGTCTCCGCTGTTTTTCATCGCGGCGGGTGCTTCGATGATTTCCACCACGCAGACCACGAGCGAGTACACCGGGCCGGCTTGGTGGCAGCTCGCACTAGGTTTCACGCTGCTCCCGTTGGGCGTGCTCGCGCCGTTTGGCACGACCATTCTCGGTGTCATCGGGATCGGGAAGATCAAACGCTCGGAGGGGAAGCTCTATGGGCTGGAGTTGGCGGCTGCGGACATGCTGTTGTTTCCGCTACTGGTGCTCTTTGGAGCGATTGCCGTGGGGCTGGCTCTGGCGTTGCACTCGTTGTTCTCGATTCAACTCGCGGTCGCGGGAGTTCCCGCGGCGATCGTCGCGGCGGTCGTCTGCTTCTTCGTTGGCCGTGCGGCTTGGCGAGCGAGCGTGCCGAGCGGCGTTAGTCATCGAATGGATCGCGAACAAGTCCGGGGGCTAACGCCCACCGGCTTGCCGGACACGCGCAACGAGAAAGCGGGGACTGGTCCAGTTTCGCTGCCCCCCCGCCACGTTGCCTCAACAGCGGCCGAGGTTGGTCCCCGTGTTGGCGACGTTCAATCTTGTGGGAGCGATCCTGCTGATGTTGGTGTGTGCGGCGGAACAGCCCCCGGCGTTCACTCCGAACATTGCGCGAGTCTGGCAAGTGTGGGAGAAGGTCGATTCGGTGTTGGGGTTCAGCATGGCCGCCGGAATGTTTGCCGCGAGCATCGGGTTGTTCCTGTGGAAGCCATGGGCGAGGAAACTGACGCTCGGAGTTTGTGTCTACGGCCTGGCGTCGTTCGTTTTCGACGTTCCTTATCTTGCTCGCTTCGCGCTGCCCGACATCTTTGCCGACATTCAACAGACCGTCATTGACGAGGGCATCGAACCCGAAGCACGCGACTTCGTGGCGCTGTTCACCATCATTGTGCTCTTCGGCGGGATGTTGGTCGTCGGCCTGACGTGGCTGATCGGGCAACTCGTGTACTTCACTCGGCCGCGAGTCGTCGCCGCGTTTGAATCGCAGGGCGAGAAGCACGGTAAGTTCATCGAGTGGCTGTTCACGGGAGCCGGAGCCGTGGTCGGCGTGCTGAGCGTGTTCGGGCCGCTGGCTCTGCTGCTGGGCATCTCTTCGCTGGTGGATCGCGGAAACTCGACCTCGCGCCCGGCCGAACTGCCGCCGCCCCCCAGCTTCGGCACGATCTCGGACGGTATCGCTGCGGAGTTCCGTGTCCCCGCCGGTCAGGTCGCGGTGTTGGAAGTCGTGACGCGCCGCGATGGCGAGACGGTCGCGGTGCCTGGCGGTCATTGTGGATATGTGATCGCTCCCAGCGATCGCCGGTTCGCCGCGACGTTTCGCTGGTCGCGAGCTGCGGAGCAACCCTCGCAGAGCGGCGACTACGAGCGCTGGAATCTGGAAATCAAGACGGCTGGCGGTGGGGGCGGTTCCTCCGGCGGATTGACGTTACCCAAAGACCTGAGCCAAAAGGCCGGTGTGATGGCAAACCACATGGGCGATCTCGCTCCGAACGAAGAAGCCATCCACTGGCTCGGCAACGCCAATGACCTCCCCGACAACGGACTGCTCGGACTGCGAGTCACCGTCACGGCCCACGGACTCGAAACCGCGGGCGGATCCGGCTGTGCTCACATCGACTGGAAGAAGGCGCAGTCGGCAACGTCCACATCTCGCCGCAAGCTCCCGGTGGAAGTTCCCTGAGAGACAACGTCGTCCGTCCGAGGTTCGAGACGCTGGACGACAAGCGGGAACAGGTTCTGTAATATTTTTTCGTTCGCCGCAGAGGCATCCGATTCGCTCCGAGCACGCGTCACCAACTCCAATCCGGGCTTCGTGAACCCTCTGTTCGGTGCTGGAAGGATCTCATGACGACTCACATCGAGACCACGTTCTGTGCCGCCATCATCGACGCCTTCCGAGCGAACAAGCAGCTTGCGGATCGCGCGGTCGCTCAAGTGCCCGATGACAAGCTGCATCTGTCGCTCGATGAGCAGACCAACTCCATCGCCACCATCATGAAGCATGTCGCCGGGAACCTGCTCTCACGCTGGACGGACTTTTTGACGACCGACGGAGAAAAGCCCACACGCAACCGAGACGCTGAGTTCATCGACACGTTTCACAGCCGGCAAGAAGTCCTGGAGTATTGGGAGCAGGGCTGGTCTCGCCTTTTTTCCGAGTTGAGTTCGCTGACGATCGAAGATTTTCCAAGACGGTCGTGATTCGTGGAGAGCCGCACGTCGTGCCGCTCGCGATCGCTCGGTCGTTGGGGCATTCCTGTTACCACATCGGGCAAATCGTCCAGCTTGCCCGCCACCACGCTGCCGACCATTGGACGACGCTGACAATCCCACGCAGCGGCTCGGAGCAATTCAATCGAGATCACTGGGGAGCGTCTGGCCGCTCACACTCATGAAGTTGATTTTAGAGGACCGAGAATGTCAGAGATCATTCAAGACTGCATCGAGTGCGGCGGCGCGACCCACCCGATTCAGGTGGTCGAGCAGGACCATCAACGACATGACACTTTGAAATACACCGCCATCGACGCGCAGCCGAGTTGGTTCCTCGGCCGCTACAAAGTCGAAGGCCACCTGCCGCCGAGTTGTGCGAGTCGTGTGGCCGCGTGACGTTCCGGGCCGTCCCCAAAGAACTTCGGTGAGACGTAGCGCGGTGAAAACCGTCTCGGCGATGGCTCCATGAGACATCGTCAGTCCGATTTTCGTGATGCGCCGCCGGGCCGATGAGACAGCAGTTCTTCTCGCAGTTCGTCATTCAGCGTGTAGCCCGGCTCTCCGGACTTCAGCGGGATCACGCCATCGACCAAAGCCAGGTCCATCGCCAAGTCGTCTTCCGTGGTATGTGTCTGCTGCGCCAACTCGTCGAGCGACACACGCTGCTCTTTCTCGATCAGCAACGCCAGCGTTTGGCTGATGGCGGCAACATCCAGCTTGTCCAGCAAGCTCGCTCGGCCAGCCAGCTTGATCGCGAGATGCACCAGCCCCGGTCCCAACAGCAGCGTGACCGACAGCACCTTGACGAACGCATGCGCCGTTTGCGGTCCTGCCAATAACGCCAACCCTCCCATCCCCGAAGCCCGCGCGATCATTCGCGCGGCCAGCAAACGGTCGGAGGATTCAAACTTCAGACTTCGCAGTTCGTTCCAATTCGCAGTCACATAGCACGGGATCAGGAACAGCACGATCAACCCGCTTCCGATCAACCGCGACGAATGCGTTGTCGACAAGCCTTGGAAGCCGACCCACAGCACGCCATAGATCACCCAAAACGTGATGAAGAAAACCGGCAACGCCGCGACTGCACAGCCGGCGCATCCAAGCCAACTCAGACGACGCTGCCGCTGGACGTACTGAGCCGTCCAATCGCTCAATCGGTTCAGCAGCTTTTGACGATCGCGAGCCATACCGATCATCCTTTCGTAGCCACGCTCGCCAGAGCGTAGGATGGCGTGAGATTCCACACGTTCTGGCGAACGCGGATACGACGCTCAACGTTCGGCATACACCGCGCACGGAGACAGCAGACCGCCAGTGCCGAGTTCATTCACGATCTCGCGCGTGCAGAACAACGCGATCGAATTGTCGGCATCGGGCTTCACGGCCGAAGAGAGGTCGAACGAGAACGGTTGGCAGTAACCGCTGACGGAGTCGGCCTTCTCCCCCTTCTCGCTGATGTGCGGGACATGCTGGCCGTTAACGAAGACTTTCACACGGCCGTCGGTCGAGCCGATCCACAGAAACGTCTTCTTGCCGGCGGCGAGCGGCGGCACCTTGAGCTTCATCCGATACCACGCGCTCCCCATGTAGTTGTGCAGGCCCAGCGACGACCAAGTCTCGACAACGCAGTCTGTGGTCTTCCAGGCGGAATCATCGAACTCCGGCTTCGACCAGCCGGTGGCTTCGCCTTGTTTGTCTTTGTCGACTTGGAACCTCCACTGCTTCAGCGGTGCGGCGACGACATTGAATTGCGTCGCCACACGGGCGGCATCGTTGTGCGTCGCTCCGTAGAACGCATCGAAGTAGCGGACGTTGAGCGTGTTCTCTCCGGTCCACCCCATCTTTGCAAACGCGAATTGAGGCTCATACTGCTTGCCGAGCTCGATCAGCTTTGTGCGATACGCGGTGACTTGTCCCGCCAGCGTGGACCAGCGGCCGTCGGCCAGATCGCGGCGTTGCTGCATGAGCATCTCGAACGCGGCCAGCGAATCGTCGGCCAGTTTGACGCGCGCGGATTCGGCATCGTTCACACACGCGGCGCGACCGGCGTTCATCAGGCGGCGAGCTTCCGTCATCTTCTCTAGGCTCCAACGACGGAGGTGTCCGAATCCGCAGCCGGCGTACTCCGGAACTTTGACCCAAGTCTCGTCAATGTGCCGCCAATAGGCCGACATCGTCGCTCCCGCGTGGCCGTACAACCGCGAGTTGATTTCATCGACGATCGCTTCCGGCTTCTGCGACGGATCCCACGCCATTCGCAGGCCGAGCCAATGCGCGTGCAGCGACGTATCGAAATTGGTCAGCGTTTCCGGCTGCCAATACCGGCAAGCTCCGCGCTGGTAAATGAACGGGGTGTCGTGGCCCCATTTCGTCAGCATCGGGTTCGGCGACGAGACCTCGGCCAAATAGAAGCCGTAGAAGTAATAGCTGGTCGCCGGCACGACTTTGCCCCAGCCTTCGACGAGATGCTGCATCGACTTGTTGTTCGGTTCGCTCGGATCGTTCAGCGGATGAGCGCGGCTGAACGTGATCGGCGCGATCTGAGGAACGATCGCGGGATGCGGCTTCTCACGCACGGGCGGGCGTGTGTAATCGACGTAGGCCAGCACTCCAAACTTCACCTCCGGATACTTCGGAGCGACCGCCGCCGCGATTCGATTGCAGAGCACCATCAATCGATCCGCCTTCGCGACCGTTTGCAGTGACGGATCGAAGTCCCCTGCGTCGAACTTCGTGTCGTCTGACTCATCCCACGTCGCGCCATCATCCGGCGAGAGGGAGACCGACTTCGTGTCCGAATTCTTGGCGAGGTTATCGAGCACTGACTTTGTGATCGCCTCGGCGACCAACGGATGAGTCCACTTGATCCAATGCGGATGCGGCTTACCTCCGATGATCGCCTTAATCTCCGGCTTCTGTTCGCGCAGTTCCTTCAACACCGCGTGTTCCAGCGCGTGCCCGGCCGACAGTTCCATGCCACCCAATCGGTTTCGCCGCGCGAAGTCGTTGTCGCAGTACCACAACCCGCGATAAATCGTGTACGGCGCGGTCGAGACATCTTGGTCTTTGAACGAGATCGTCTTGGTCGACACCAATGTCTCGCCCATTGGACTCGGCAGAAACCAACGACAACCCAACTGATCGAGCAGCGTATAAACTGCGTAACTCGTCGCCAGATCGCTCTCGCCAATCAACCCGACGGCGTTGCCACCGACGACGATCCGCAACCCTTGCTGATACTCCGCCTTCTTCGCCGGCGGCCCGAACTTCGCCGTCGCCAACTCTCCGACCAAGATCGCAGCACGCGCATCACCCGCTTTCGGAGCACCGACCTCGACGGGTAACTTCGCTCCCGACATCCGCTCGACGATGCCAACGAAGTCGCGCACCGATTCACGCAACCGCCGCCGATTGTCCTCTGGCTTGAGCGACCTCCAGACACCGGCCGGTTCGGGATTCTTCGTCGCGTCATCCCAGACACGCGATGGAACAAACACTGCGGCCTGGGGCTGACCGTCGGCCACGAGTGTTGTGTCGGCTCGCAACTCCGATTCAACGATGTGGCAAGAAGAGATGACTAACAAGGAAAACAAAGCGATACGGAAATGACGCATGGTGCTCCCTATCGATGGAAATGCGACATCGGTTTGTCGGTGTGCTGATCACTTTGAGGCATCGTTTGAACCGCACCTTCTTCGCGTCCTTTGCGACCTTTTGTTCAAAATCAATTCGAACAGAAGGTCGCAAAGGGCTCGAAGGTATGAGGCTTTTATTTCACGACGGCGCTCTGCACGGTCAGCTTCCGCAGCCGATCCGGGTTGGGTTCCGGCAGCCGAGACAATGCTCGCACTCCCGGAGTGCCGTTCGGCAATCGAATCAATTCCAGCGACGGGTCGGAGAGGTCTTCGTGGTAGAAGCGGCTGCTGGGGAAGATGTCGGCCGGATACGTGAAGTTGTCGAGCATCGCGAGCGACACGCACAGGCTCGCGCCGACCGCGCTTTCCAACATGCCGCCGACCCAGCAGGGGATGCCGGCCGCTTGGCAGAGATTGTGAACGGCGACCGCGTTCGTCAGGCCGCCGATGCGGCCGGGCTTGATGTTCACGAAGCGGCAGCTCTTCAGCCGGATGGCCAGCTCCGCTTGGCGGACGTTGTAGACGCTCTCGTCGAGACAGACCGGCGTGCGGACTTGGCGTTGCAGTTCGGCGTGATCGACGACGTCGTCGTGATTGAGCGGTTGCTCGTACATCGCGAGATTGAACTCGTCCGCTTGCTGGAAGAGTTTCAGATCGGTGATCCGATAGCCGCTGTTGCAGTCGATGTGAATCGGGTGCGTCGGATGCTGTTTCCTCACGGCCGCGAGCATCGGCAGATCCCAGCCGGGTCGAAACTTCAATTTGATGCGCGGGAAGCCGTTCGCGATCGCCTGGCCAATGCCGCTCAACAATTCATCAAGGCTGTCCAACACTCCGAAGTCAGCACCGACGGCAACCTCAGTCCGCGTCGCGCCGAGCAACTCATGCAACGGCTTATTGGCGATACGGCTCTGCAACGCCCACCAAGCCGTATCCAGCGCGGCCTTCGCGAACGAATTGCCCTTGAAGAGCGAGAGCTTTTGCTGCAAGTCAGCCCCGGACGTGACCTCCTTGCCGACCAGTTGCGGTGCCAGCCAGTCGCGGCAGAGCGAAAAGATTCCGCTTGCCCATTCCGGGCTGTAGCACGGCGCGGCAAACGGAGCACTCTCGCCCCAGGCTTCGACGGAACCGCTCGTCATGCGGCAGAGGAGTGAATCAATCGTCGCGTCTTCGCCATAGGCCGTTCGCCACGGAGAGATCAGCGGCATTGCGACGTGAAACAATTCGATGCGGTCAATGTGCATGGTTGTGACGGAGGGGTTAGGGTTTGGGGGCTAGGGATTAGGGAAGGCCAAAGAATCACAGGGAAGCTGCAACCACGCCGTTGATCGTTGTCTTCACTAACCC
>SXKJ01000430.1 GCA_005778115.1 Planctomyces sp.
CCGGTTTTGCGACAAACGCAAACCGGGGGACTGACGCCGCCCCGCTCGCCTGTTTTCGTTTCTTGGGCAAGCGATGCAGCCGGGCTAATTCACTGTCGCCTCGACAAGCCGCGGTTTGAGTTGAGGCACAAATTGCTCCAGCAGAGCAAACCCGCCGAACAGCACTGCCGAGTAAACCAAATCGCCAACAAACGTGCCTCGGAAGAAGGGCACTCCGGCGATGTAGCAGTTCATCAACCCGCTCAGAGTCCGTGAATACATGGCCGGTTCAGTCGCACTCAGTGGCAGGCTCAGCGACAGCCACGCCCCGAAGTTTGTGAAGAGGAAGAACAAGGCCGATCCGGCCAGCGTCGTCCCGATCACTCGGCCAGTGGTCACTTGCTGACGCAGCCATTGCCCCAGCAACGCAATCACGGCAAAGGTCGAATACACGAACAGCATGTTGCTCACGGCTTGCTCGTGATAGGCCACGTCTTTGGTCGCGTAGAGCACGACGTCGCTCAGAAACATCGCGGCGAGCGGCAGCAACACGCTCCAGCGGCGGCTGGGCAAATAGGCGGCGGCAAATAGCGTGATCGCCGCGATCGGTGCCGCGTTATGCAGATGCGGCACCAAACGAGAAAACGCGGCAGCGAACACCAAAACAACCAGCAGTAGAACTCGCGATGTGGGCATGGGGGCGGAATACTCCTCGAAGGACATCAATTCGTCATGGGGCTGTCAACATCGACCGCCACAGCGGCCAGTCACGCGCGGCGGGAGTATAGCGCGATGTTTCGCGATTTGGGAACGTCGCTCGACCAATCAGTTGGGCTCTGAAACGCCGAGGATCTCATCAATGTGCCGCCGTCCGAATCTCGCCAAGGATAGTTGCCCATTGTTGACGTAATGCTTCCAAGCGTGCGCCATCCGTGCGAGTTGCTCATCGGTGAGATCTTTGATCTTCCGAGCCGGGCAGCCCGCCCACAGCGTTCGCGGCGGGACTTGAGTTCCTTCCATCACGACCGCTCCGGCGGCGATCAGAGCTTGCTCGCCGATCACGCAGCGGCTGAGGATCGTCGCACCAATCGCGATCATCGCTTCGTCGCCGACCACCGACGCATGGACCAGCGCGCGATGGCCGAGCGTGACCCGATTACCCAGCACGCACGGAAAACCGTGATCGACGTGCAGGATCGAGCCATCTTGGACGTTCGTGTCCTCGCCGACTTCGATCACGTCACCGTCGCCACGCAAAATACAGCCGTACCAGACCGAACTGCGAGCTTTCAGTCGCACTCGGCCGAAGACCGTCACGCCAGGGGCGACCCACGCGGTCGGATCGATCTCCGGCGGTGTCCACAGGGCGTCCCAAACATTGCCTTCTTCGGGGTAAGGCAGAGCAGGACAAGCGATTGTCGCGGGGGTCACAAAGAAGTCAGTGAGCGTGTTCATGGCGGAACATTCTCGCCTGTCGTGCTCGCTTGCAACGCTGGCAGCGAGTTGTCGTAATGCTCGCCGCTCGTGGGGCAGGTTTTCAACTTGCCCGTATTGACTGGCAGGTTGAAAACTTGCCCCACTCACCAGGAGTCTGCTTCATGAAAATCATTCGCTATCGCGATTCGGCTGACAACACGCACTACGGACGACAAGCTGCCGACGGCTCGGCGACACGCATCGACGGCGACATCTTTGCTCAACATCGCGACACCGGTGAGAAGGCGGATGTCGCGAAGTTGCTGACTCCGATCGCGCCGGTTGACGTGCTGTGCATCGGCTTGAACTATCGCCGTCACGCTGAAGAGGGGAACCAGGCGATTCCCGAATGGCCGGTCCTGTTCATGAAGAACTCCGGAGCAGTCAACAATCCGGGCGATCCGATTCTGCTCCCTCGGCATCTGCGGAGCGACGCCGTCGATTATGAGTGCGAACTAGCGGTTGTGATTGGCAAGTGGTGTAAGAACGTTTCGAAAGCAGACGCTTTGAAGTATGTGCTCGGCTACACCTGTGCGAACGATGTCAGCGCTCGTGATTGGCAGATCAAGCGCGGGGGAGGGCAGTGGTGCCGCGGAAAAACATTCGCGACCTTCTGTCCGTTGGGGCCGTGTCTCGTCACCGCCGATGAGATTCCCGACCCGAACAAGCTCAACATCAAGACGATTCTCAACGGTCAGGCCATGCAGGACTGGAACACGAACGACATGATCTTCGACGTGCCGACGCTGATCGAATTTCTCAGCGGCAGCATGTTGCTGCTGCCCGGCACGGTGATCCTGACCGGCACCCCACACGGCGTCGGCGGAGCACGCAAGCCGCCGGTGTTCCTCAAGCACGGCGATACCGTGACCATCGAGATCGAGAAGATCGGTCAGTTGACGAATCCCGTCCAAGACGAGCAATAACCCATCATGAGCGAATCGTCCGTCAAATTTGTGGAAGGTCAAACCGTCGGTATCGACTTGGGAACGTCGTACTCCGCGCTATCGCGGTTGGGAGAGGACGGGAATCCCGAGGTCATCCACAACACGAATGACAGTCCGATCACGGCGTCGATCGTGGTGCTTGGTGAGAACGGCAAAATCCTCGTCGGGCCGACGCCGGATGTGCTTGGTCAGCAAGATCCCAATCGCGTGGTCATTGCCATCAAGCGTGAAATGGGCAACCCGCGTTTCGCGCTGCACTACCAAGAACGGCGCATGACGCCGGAACTGATTTCGTCGTTGATCCTGACGAAGCTCAAGACGGATGCCGAGAAAAAGATCGGCCCGATTGGCAATGCCGTCATCACGGTGCCGTACTACTTCAACGAACCGAAGCGAGCGGCCACGCAATACGCCGGCAAGATCGCTGGGCTCAACGTCGTGGACATCATCAACGAGCCAACGGCCGCCACGCTGGCCTATGCCTGGACGAAAGGGGAACTCGGCCGGCTCGATGTGCCCGGCAAGACGAGGACGATTCTTGTTTACGACCTGGGCGGCGGCACGTTCGATGTCACCGTCGTGAGATACACGCCGACGGAATTCACCGTGCTGGCCACCGATGGTGACACGATGCTCGGCGGTTTGGACTGGACCGAGCGAGTGCTCGACTTCGCGTGCGACAAGTTCGTCGCGAAGTACGGTATCAATCCGCGAGAAGATCCTCTCGCCAAATACGCGCTGTTGCGCGAATGCGAATCGGCCAAGCGGGAACTTAGCCACTGGGTCAAAACGAAGATCGAGGTCAAGTATCGTGGCCAATCCTTGCCGATCGAACTTTCCCGCTCCGAGTTTGAGCAGATCACGCTCGACTTGCTGCAACGGACTCGCGACACGACTGAGTTCGTGATGGAGAACAACAACGTCTCGCGCGACGAAATTACCGAGGTGTTGCTCGTGGGGGGCAGCACATCGATCCCCGCCGTTGTCGAGATGTTGGAGAAGCTCACCGGCAAGCGGCCGTCGAAAGTGCTCAACCCGCAACTCGCGGTCGCTCAAGGAGCGGCGATCCACGCGGCGATTCTCGAAGCCAAAGCAACCGACGCGCACGGCCGGCTGTCCCCCGCACTTCTCAAACGTCTGCGAGCCGTCACCACGACCGATGTGAATTCGCATTCGCTCGGCGTTGAGATCACCGATCCAAAGAATCCCAGCCTCCGACGCAACCACGTCATGATCCCGCGCAACTCGCGGCTCCCCTGCGGGACGAAGAAGCAGTTCGTCACCAACACCGAGACGCCGCAAAGCATCGTCATCCGTCTGCTGCAAGGCGAAGTCAGCGACGTCTCCGCCTGTACCTACATCGGCGACGTCCGGATCAGCCAACTTCCGAAAGCTCTGCCGGTCGGCTCGCCCGTTGAGGTCGTCTACAGCTACGACCACCGTGGCCACATCACCGTCGCCGCGAAAGAACTCACCGGCGGAGGTTCAGCCGCCGTCGAGATCGCCTGGGACGGAGCACTCGACAGCCACGCCATCGAAACGCTGCGACAACTCACGCAGCAATATCACGTCGAGTAGGTCAGCCTTTTCAGGCTGACCCGAATGGCGGGTTGACGCGGTTTGGCCAAAGCGGGTCAGCCTGGAAAGGCTGACCTACGTTGGCAACATCAACTCCGGCAATTCTGCCGAGCGTGTCCCCGGCAGCGGCAAGTTGTCTGCCGCGCGAAACGTGAACACGGCCGAGTACTTCGTCTGCGTCGTGTAATTGCGACTCGCCGAGTGCAGTGTCTTCGCATGAAAGAACAACACATCCCCCGGATCGAGTTCCACCGGGACCGCGCTCTCGATCACCGCTTGGTTCTCCGGCAAGTCGCCGCGAAAGAACAACGAGTCGTCAAACCGCGAGCGTTCAATGCTCATGCGATGCGAGCCGGGAATGACTCGCAGGCAACCGTTCTCGACACGTTCTGGCACCAACGAAATCCACACGCTGATGAGATCCGGACGTTGATAGGCCCAATAGCGAACGTCTTGGTGCCAGCCGGTGTCGCTGCTGAACTTCGGCTGCTTGGTCATGATGCAGTTGTGGTGAGCCAACGGCATGACCACGCGCGGGCCGAGCAAATCGGCGAGCCGGTCGGTCAGTTCGCGGTCGCTCAGCCACTGCGTGAAGACGGAATGCCGCGTGTGCGCCTGCTTGAGCCGCCGAATCGTGCGGCCTCCTTCGGCCGCCAGTGAGGCCGGCGCGCCGGGATAGTGCAACTCGGCTTCGTACTCGATCGGCCCGATCTCCCGCTCGACGCCGTCCAGCGTCACGGCCAGCATCTGCTCGCGCACCGCCGCCGGAATGAGCTGTCGAAACACCAGAAACCCGTCGCGCTGAAACCGCTCCCACTCCGCCACGCTCAGCCGGCGCAATCGCTCCGGCGGCGAGGCGGGTGTCGGAACGGGATCGAGCAAATCAGCAACGGTGTCCATCGTTGGTCCTTGGTGTTTTGTCATTGGTCTTTTGCAAAACACCAATGACAATCCCATCGTCTTGCTTGCCACCGCGACCTGCAAGGGATGCAATTGTCGCGAATGTTTAGTTGCGATGGTTTGTGAGTAGTTGAAGTTCCTCACGAAGTTCGGACTCAATCATCGCCTTTCGCGCGTGTATATCCTGTCTTCCCTCAGTTGCCGTCTTACGAAGTGTCTTGCGGTTAGAAGAGATTTGTGCCGCAGTAATAATGCAGATGACAAACGTTGCAACAAAGCTAATTAAAACCAACACAGGATTATTAGTCGAAGCTAAGGCTGCGGTAACGAACCAGCCCAAAAAAAACAGACATCCAATGGTCCCGCACCCCGCCGCATTTGCCTCTCTGTATGCGACATTTGATTCGAATTCTTGCAGCTCGAGTTCCGTCGATGCCAGCTCTTCACGCAATCGGCGAACCGCCAACTCTGCGGCAGTTCTGTCAGTTCCGACTTGAACTCGCGCAATGGCATCCCCCAAGAGTTTCAGTGAGATTGTACCTCCATGACGCTGGACGATCTGTCGCGAGCCACAAAAGCCACATGCAAAAGTTTCCATCTCCGAAGTGATGTTGAGATTCGCACCGCAGTTGGGACAATTGAGACTTATCGCGCGGTCCATGGTGTTGGCTCCCGTTTCGTTCTTTGGAATTTTCGAAAGTCTCTCGGCGACTGTATTGCCTAAAGTCTCGTGTGGAAAGTTGCCCTCGCGATGTGAGCTGGGTTGATTGCGTCGTCGAGGCAAGCTGAAAGTGGGGCGAGTTCGAGTTTGAAATTTGGGATTCAGCCAGGGCCGTGAACTCAGAGAGAGCCAGATGGATGAGCGACCAGGCTGATCGTCTTGCTTGCCACTGCGAGGGGCAGGGGATGGAATGGTGACAGTTCGTCGTCGTACAAGTTGCGTACATGTGCAGAGCAGGTGAGTCGCTTGGACTGTGCCTCACATCGAAGGAGCCTTCCCCATGCGAACAATCGTCTCGTCCCTATTCGTCGTCTTCGCGACATCGACTTGTTTCGCGGCGGATTTGCCGCTGGTTACGGAGGTGGAGCATCAGCCGCTCGTCGCCGCGACGGAAAGACTTCTCGAAGCGTTGGAGTTTGTCGGTGCTCCGTTGCCGGCGGAGGATACGAAGGCGTTGCAGGGGGCGTTGAAGGAGACCGATGCCAAGGTCGCGAATCGGACCATCCAACGCGTGCTCGATGCGCATTGCGTCGTGGGGGTC
>SXKJ01000431.1 GCA_005778115.1 Planctomyces sp.
GAGTCATCGAGACCCACCGCGAGACAGCAATTTGTCTGGTGGGTCTCGATGACTCGACCCACCCTACGTCTGAGAACGCATCTCGACTACTTCGACGCGAACTTCGCGCCGCGATAGGCGGACAACTGCGTGGACTTCGTCTTGATCGCTGCGGCGAAGTGGATCTTCGCCGCCTCCTTCTGGCCGGCGACCAGTTTGCGTTGGCCGATGAAGAATTCCGCTTCGCAGGTCTGAGCGTCCGCCGACTTTGGATCGGTCGTGTTGATCGCCTTGCGAAGATCCTGCTCGGGAAGCTTGTCGGCGAGATAGATCAGCAGGGCATCACCCCATTCGCGCTTGGCGACGGGAATTGCCAGGTCGGCTGCGAACTTGGCATCGGCCTGCTGCTTCTGGCCCAAGGCCAGCATCGCCAGATACCGCCACGGATGCAGGAACCGCAGCTTATTATCCAACTCCGCCGCCTGGTCGAATTCGGCGAGCGCTTCCTGTGTCTTGCCGTGGAAGAACAAGGCGAAGCCGAGTTCCGCATGGCCGACGGCGTTCTTGCTGTCCCACTTCAAGACATCGTTGTAATCCTTGATCGCCGCCTCGACGTCGCCCCGCGAGAGTTTGCTCCCCGCACGCAGGCTGATGACCATCGGCTGTGCGGCGTCGATCTTCAGTGATTCTGTAAAGTCGTTTTCGGCACCCTCGAAGTTGCCGAGGCTCATCATTACGAAGCCCCGATTGGTCATCGCGACCGCAAACTGCGAGTCGAGTTCCAACGCCTTGCTGAAGTCGAGGATTGAATCTTCCAGTTTTCCGGCAGACTGCTGGAACATCCCTCGGTTGTTGTAGACCAACGGATTGGTCGGAAAGGCTTTAATCGCGTCGTTGTAAGCCGTCATCGCGGCGGCTGTCTTGCCGGTTGCGGCCAGCGTGTCGGCCAATCCGATCCGCGCCCCCAAGTGAGTCGGCGTCACTCGGATGGCTTCCTGATAGTCGGCGACGGCCCGCACTTGATCCGCAATCGCCAGGAAGGCGAGGGCACGTTGATAGAGCGTGTTGGATCGCTGCTCTCCCTTCAACTTGGGCTGAGCCAATAGTTGCGTCGCGAAGTCCACCGCCACTTGAGCATGAGCCGGCTTGTTCTCCAGCCCGGCGAGGTTGGTCATGCCGTAGAGATATGGCAGGTAGTAATTCAATTTGTCGTCGGCCTTGATGCTGATAGCCTGGCGTGCGTCGGTGATCCCGTTTCGGACCGAGACCGCGTCTCGGTTCAAGGCTCCCAGATCCACTCGCGAGCTGCCCCGGAGATACAGCGCGACATGGTCTTTGGGATTCTGCGTGATCACCGCCGAAGTGATCTCGACCACCTTTTTGTGATCGCCTCGGCGGTACGCTTGATCGGCCTCGTTGCGCGACTGATCGTGAGCGGGCAACAAGTTCGGATCGGGAGGCTGATTGGCGGTGGACCGGGACGTCGTTTCGGGAACCGGCTTCTTATCGTCATCGGCGATCGCCGCGCCGGCGGTGAGTGCGAGCAACGCCACGGAAACTCGGCTGAGTCGAATCATGATTTGCCCTCTTCAAATGGCAGGGATTTGGTTCAAAAGCGGGCGAATCTTAGGCACGATCCCCCTTGCCGGACAGGCTGTGAGCGACCGAGTCACTCGCTAGAGTACGCCCCCATTCGTGGGGCAGGTTTTCAGCCTGCCCGTCCCATCCTTGGCAGGTAACAAACCTGCCCCACGAACAACTCCATGACCAGCATCCTCGGCCTCTCCGCCTTTTATCACGACTCCGCCGCGTGCCTCGTCGTCGATGGCGAGATCGTCGCGGCCGCACAAGAAGAACGCTTCTCGCGCAAGAAGCATGACGAACGATTTCCCAAGCTGGCCGTTGAATACTGCCTGAGCGCCGCCGGACTCACTCCGAGCCAACTCGATTACGTCGCGTTCTACGACAAGCCACTGCTCAAATTCGATCGGCTGCTGGAGACGTATCTCGGCTACGCACCGAGCGGCTTCGGCTCCTTCATCAAAGCGATGCCAGTCTGGCTGAAGGAGAAGCTGTATCTCCCACGCACGATGCGGAAAGAACTCCCCGGCTACGAAAAACGATTCGTCTTCACCGAGCACCACGAATCGCACGCCGCCAGCGCGTTCTATCCGTCCCCCTTCGAGCGAGCCGCCGTGCTGACCGTCGATGGCGTCGGCGAGTGGGCCACCGCCAGCATCGGCATCGGCGAGGGGAACCAATTGCGGCTGACGCACGAGATGCACTTTCCGCACTCGCCGGGCCTGCTGTACTCGGCCTTCACTTACTTCTGCGGCTTCAAGGTGAACTCCGGCGAGTACAAGCTGATGGGCCTGGCCCCGTATGGCGAGCCGAAGTACGCCGACCTTATTCGCGAGAAGCTGATCGACCTGAAGGAGGACGGTTCGTTCCGCATGGACCTGTCGTACTTCAACTATTGCCAAGGCCTGACGATGGCGTCGAAGAAGTTCGACCAACTCTTCGGCGGCCCGCCACGACAACCGGAAACTCCGCTGACGCAACGTGAGATGGACCTCGCCGCGTCGATCCAAGTGGTCACGGAAGAAATCCTGCTACGGATGACTCGCCATGTTCATGCCCTCACCGGCCTGAAGCAGTTGTGTCTCGCGGGAGGCGTCGCGCTCAACTGCGTAGCGAACGGCCGCATCCTCCGCGAAGGTCCGTTCGAGGATCTCTGGATTCAACCCGCCGCCGGCGACGCCGGTGGAGCCCTCGGAGCCGCACTATTCGTCTGGCATCAGTTATTGGAACGCCCGCGCCAAACTAACCCGAAGCGTCAGCGAGGGCGAACGCTCCAAAACGCTCAGTTTGTGAGCGGCACGGCGCTAGCCTCCGGTCATTCGCTGGAAAACGTTGATCCCAATTCACCGGTGGCTAGCGCCATTCCGCTCAATGCACCGGCCCTCGCTGACGCGTCGGGTTACTTGAGCGACTCCCAGCACGGCTCGCTCCTCGGCCCGCGCTGTGAGGAAGCGGACATCAAACAGTTCCTCGACGTGAAAGGGGCGAAGTACCGCTATTTCGACAACGACGACGAACTCTGCAACCACGTCGCCAACCTGATCGCGACCGAGCACGTCGTCGGCTGGGTCCAAGGCCGCATGGAGTTCGGCCCGCGAGCACTCGGCAGCCGCAGCATCCTCGGCGACGCCCGCAGCCCGCAGATGCAATCCGCTATGAATGTGAGAATCAAGTTCCGCGAGTCCTTCCGCCCCTTCGCGCCGTCCGTGCTCGAAGAACGAGTCGATGAATACTTTGAAACTCGCCCGCACGAGCCGTCGCCCTACATGTTGCTCGTCGCCAACGTCCGCGAGTCCAAACGCACGCAGCGCCCGGCTGATGCTCCGAAGCTGACCGGCATCGACAAGCTCAAGGAGCTGCGATCGTGCATCCCAGCGGTGACTCACGTCGACAACTCCGCCCGCATCCAAACCGTCGATGCCGAGCGTCATGGCCGCTACTACAAACTGTTGAAAGCGTTCGAGGCCCAGACCGGCAGCCCAGTCGTCATCAACACCAGCTTCAACGTCCGCGGCGAACCGATCGTCCTGAACCACGAACACGCCTACCGCTGCTTCCTAGCCACCAACATGGACGCCCTCGTCCTCGAACGCTTTGTCTTGCTCAAGAACGATCAGCCGAATGCGGCGGAGCAGACGCTGGAGACGTACCTCAAAGAGTTCACGCTAGATTGAGCGATCCAGCGTCGGAAGATTTGCCTTCCTTCTCCGTTTCCAGAACCAGATCGCTGCCAAAATTGGAGCCACCGCGCACAGCCACGGCACGGCCGCTACCGCGCACAACGCGATGACACTCAGAAAGACTCCGAACGCTTGCCAGGATTCTGCAAAGGTTCGTGACACCTGTGTCGAGAAGGTCGGAGTCGTTGTCGGCGTGAAGCCTGCTCGTTCCTGAATCGTCAGGATGATGGTCGCCAAGTCCGTTTTGTTCTTCAGGAGGTTCAAATGGCCTTGCAGTTGTCCCACTTCGCCCCGCACTCGGCTGAGTTCGCGCTCGACCTCCAGGGTGTCTTTGAGTTCGCCGGTCTTCTCCAGATGGCTGAGCAATCGCTGCTCGCTGGACTGCTTGTTTTTCAAACGAATCCGAAGAGCTTCACCGCATTACCGCCGAGCACCTTGGCTTGATCAGCCGCCGACAAGTCGGACACGAACGAGCGGACTCGTTCGACGCCGGCGCGATAGGACTCGCCTGTCGAACCTTCGCCCCAGCCGCCGCCGTAGAACAGGCGGTCGGGTCCGAACGATTTTACGAGCGTGTAGATGATCGGCTCGACGTCGCGATGCGGGTACGTTCGCGTCAGCGGGATCGACGAGAGCTTCATCACCGTGTTCTCGAACCGCGACCACTTCACGACTCGGTCATGCTCTTCCGGAGTCCCCTGCAACGGGCGGCCGAGGTGATCGATGATGACGCGAGTCTTCGAGAACTCGTGGATCAGCGGCTCAAAGCCGGGAGCGTAGCGCGGCTCGAAGTGCAGTTGGATCGCGAGGCCCAGATCGCTGGCTGCTTTCCAGAGTTCGCGCAGTTCTGGTTTGCCGAATGGTGGCAATCGCTCGGGCGCGTAGGCATGAACTCGCAGCGTGACGATCTTGCCCAGCTGTCGCTTCACCAGAGCGATCATGTCACGAATGCTGTTCGGCCGGCCGGCGAAGAACAGACAGGTGCCTTTGAGCTTCCCTTTGCCGACTTCCAAGCAGTGTTCGAGATACCGATGGTCGTCCTGATACGGCTCCGGATGCACGATGACGGTGAAGTCCACGCCGGCCTGCTTCATGCAGTCCAGCAAGTCTTCAGGGGTGGAAGCTTTCTCCGGTTGGTATGCACCGCCTTTGTGATACGGAAACCGTTTGTCTGCGGTCCCGGCGAAGCAATGAACGTGGGTGTCCACGATGGGTGAGCGCGATTCGGCGGCAAATGACGAGGCCGGTGAAAGAGTCAGAGCGGCTGCTCCGCAACCGCCTTGAGACGCAATCTTCAGGAATCCACGACGGCTGATTGGCTGAGTCATTGGGCGAACTCCGGATTTTTAGCCACGGATGAAACACAGATGAAACACGGATCAGGCAAGGGATGAAGAGAAGGGAAGGGGAAAGGGTGCTGGTGCCGGGAACACGAACAACTCAAGTCAAAACCTTTTTGGGTGATATCAACGGATCGTGCTCAAAGCAGACTTCTCAAAAAAAGAATTCCCTTCCCACCTCCAGTCTTAATCCGTGTTCAATCGGTGTTTCATCTGTGGCCAAACCCATTTGTCTTTCAGTAAACGAACCTCTGGAACTCAACTGAAGTGCGGCCGAAGTTGATGAGCATGCCGACCTTGATTCCGGTGGCTTTGAGTTCGTTCAGGAGTTGGGCTTCGTCGGGCTTCTGATATTCCTTGGCCACTTTCACTTCGACGATCACGCAGTCGTTCACGAACAGATCGGCCTCGAAGTAGCCCACGTCAACGCCTTTGAACAAAACGCAGATTGGCTCTTCGAGCTTGCACGTCTGGCCGCGCCGGATGAGTTCCACCTGCATGGCCTTTTGATAGACGCTCTCCAGGAATCCGTAGCCCAGAATGCCGTAGACCTCGAACGCCGCTCCGATAATCTGCTCGGTGACATCGCCATGCAGCAGCGCCATGAGGAATCCCTTTTTGGCCACCGATCAAACAGGGACGGAACACGGATTAGGACAAGTCAGAAAGGAAACGCATTTGGGCCACGGATGAAACACAGAAGGCACACGGATTAGGACAAGAGGAATTTGGGAGGGAATGGAAAGCGAACTTTCAGGAAAGTGTCGGTCCTGAGCAGAGGCTGATTGTCTAACCCTGTCAAAGTGAATTGGAATGACTGCCTTCGTGGTTCCAACTGCTCTTCATTCTTCTTTGCCTCAAATCAATTCATTCCCCGCCTGATCCGTGTTCAATCCGTGTTTCATCCGTGGCTAAATCCTCTCCCTCATTTCTTCTTCAGCGTCGCCAAGTACTCGACGATGTCCGACATCTCCTCAATGCTGATCGTCTTCGCGAGGTCGGCGGGCATCAGGGAGATGGTTTGTTTCTTGATCTCCTCGATCTCCGACTTCTTGAAGACGCGGTTCAGGGCGTCGGCTCCGCGGAGCGTGATGGACTCGGCGTCTTCGGAGATTTTCAGGCCGTTGGCGTTGGTGCCGCTCTTGGTTTCGAGGACGTAGCTTTCGTAGTTGTGGCTGATGCCCGCGCTGGGGAAGACGATGGATTCC
>SXKJ01000038.1 GCA_005778115.1 Planctomyces sp.
GGCCGGAAACCAGCGAAGCCTTGATTCACGTCAGCATGATCGACGTCATGCTCAAACGACTCACCAGTCGCCCACTCACTGAAGCCGCACGCAGACAGCTCGCGGTTTGACCCCAAACTCCTAACTTCCCACACGCCCTCTCACGACTTCGGCTACGTTTGAATCGCTGCCCCGCTCGCCGGATCCATTGGTGGCGACTACCAACTCGCTGTCCCAAATTCTTCTGGATTGGAGAATCTCGCAATGGCTAATCAGCCCAGCTTGTACGAACGACTTGGCGGCGTGTACGCGATCGCGGCGGTCGTAGACGACTTCATCGATCGGATCATGATCGACTCGCGACTCAACGCAAATCCAAAAGTGGACGAGGCTCATCATCGCGTCTCGAAGGCGGGCTTCAAGTATCTCGTCACCGAGCAAGTCTGCTGGGCTGCCGGCGGACCGCAGTGCTACACCGGCCGCTCGATGCGCGACTCGCACGCGCACCTCGATATCACCGAATTCGAGTGGCAAGCGTTCCTCGACGACCTGCGGCAGACCTTCGACAAGTTTGAAGTCCCCGCTGCTGAGCGGGCCGAACTCCTGGCCATCGTCGAGAGCACAAAGTCCGACATCGTGCGGGCTATCTAAGGACTCATCGTTTCATGCTCGACGAATCAGAAATTTCTTCCGTCTGTGGGTCGATCGGCGAAGAGGGGATCGGCCGAGTGGTCGCAGCGTTCTATCGCCAAGTTCCGCAGGATGATTTGCTCGGCCCGCTTTACCCTCCCGAAGAGTTAGTGGAAGCCGAGACGCGGCTCCGCGAGTTCTTGATCTATCGTTTTGGCGGTCCCGACCGCTATCTACAGCAGCGCGGTCACCCACGTTTACGGATACGACACGCTCCGTTCCCGATTTCCCAAGACGTTCGCGACCGCTGGGTGGCTCTGATGGACCGCGCGCTGATCGAAGCCGAGTTGCCCGCCCCCACGGTGGCAATCATGCAAGCCTTCCTGCATCACACCGCGACCTTTCTGCTCAACTCGTGAAGCGGTCTGCGTTCGATCCAAGGAATTTGACAGGAAGATTTTCTACAGGAAGATCCCGCACCAGACGCAAACTCCATCGACTTTCATTTTCCTGTCCCAAATCTTTCTGTTCCTAGAAGCGGCTGCAGAACCCAGCACGACGCGTGAGCGAGTGGTCAACTGGTCGTAAAACAAACCACTCGCTCGCGCGTCGTGCTGGTTTTGAAACTGCATCTGGCCTTCCTGCTTGCCCCGAAACACGGCCAGATCCTGAGGAGCTATCGATGACTCTATCGACCCCAACCTTGCGAACTCACATTGCACGCGTGCCACGCATATCGCTCGCGCACTTGCCGACGCCGTTGGAGTTTTTGCCCCGCTTCAGCCAAGCCGTCAGCCCGAATGGCCCGCGTATCTGGATTAAGCGCGATGATTGCACGGGGTTGCTCTTCGGCGGCAACAAGGCGCGGCACAATGAATTCCTGATCGCCGACGCCCTGGCCAAGGGAGCCGACTTGGTCGTGTGGGGAGCGGGAGTGCAGAGCAACAATTGTCGGCAGACTGCCGCTGCCTGCGCGAAGGTCGGACTCGATATCCATCTAGTGCTCGGCCGAGGCAAGCCGGCGACAGCACCGGATGTCGTGCAGGGAAATCTGCTGCTCGACCACATTGTTGGTGCGAGCATCGAGATCGTCGAAGAGTCGATTGGCCTCGCTCTCGATCAAAAGATCGCCGAGGTCGCGGAACGGTTTCGCGCGCGAGGACGCAAGGTCTATCTATGGGACCGCCCGGTCGTGCTGCCGCTGGCTGCCGTGAGCTACGCGCTCTGCATGGCGGAGATTGTTGAGCAATCGACTGCCCTCGGCTTTGAGCCGGCCGCTGTGTATGTCTCGTCGTCAGGTTCGACCGGAGCCGGTGTGGCACTCGGCGCGAAGGCGCTGGGAGTCCCTTATCCGGTGAAGAGCATCGCTCCGATGATCTGGCCGTGGGACAGCCGGAAGGAACTTTCCGCGACAGCCAATCAAGCGGCCGAACTCATCGGCATCGAGACGCGACTGATCCCCGACGACATTCAATTCATTGGCGAATATCTCGGCCCCGGCTACGGCCAACCTTCCGACGCGGGGATCGAAGCCATGACGTTGCTCGCGCGAACCGAAGGACTCTTGGTCGAGCATATCTACACGGCCAAAGCGCTATCGGGCCTGATCGACCACGTTCGCGCCGGCCAGTTCCAGGCTGATCAAGACGTCGTCTTTATCCACACCGGCGGAACCCCAGCCATCTTCGCTGAAGCCGAGATGCTGGCGGCACGAATCCCGCGCCGAGTGCTCTGAACGTTGCGATCTTCTTCGCTGCGGCTCGGCTTTACGGAATGGTTCGCTTGCGTTGGTGAGACCAGCGGCGAATCGCCGACAGCACAATCAGGTTGAAAAAGTGCATCGCGCCGAGGACGGTCAACACGAGACCAACTTTTGACGACAGGAAGTGGACTCCATCCATCACGGTGATCACTGAACCGCTGAACGCGAGGTTGAAGAGCACTCCGGCGAGGTTCATCAAGTAGAAACCCACGACCAACAGCCGGTTCACCGCATCGGCTTGAGCTACGTTGCCGTGGAACACATCAATCAAGAACACACGCCCATGCCGCGCGAGCGTCTCGGCCACCCAGACGGTGATCGTGGCACTCAAGCTCAGGTAAACGGCATAGGTCCAGACGACGATCGTCATGGCATGATTCTCTTGATGTTGGTCGATATCGGCGAGCGGCCACTAGCGACAGTTTCAAAACCAGCACGACGCGCAAGCGAGTGGTTGTTAGTCCCACGATTTGGCTACTCGGTTGCGCGTCGTGCGGGGTTGTGCAACTAGGACGGGTCAGCGGAACCTAGTGTCGGTAGATCCTTGTCGTCGGCTCCTGTCGTTTCGCGGGTGAGTTTCCGCCAGTGCTTCAGACGTTCCTCAGCGGAGGCTTGTTTCCGAGACCCCGCCAGCCCAACCAGCACGATGAAGTGGAACGCGCCCAAGAAGACCAGAACGGTGCCGACCTTCGTGCTGAGAAGTTCGATGCTGGCTTTTGCATCAATGACCTCTCGATCGTGTTTCAGGACGAAGCAGATCACCCCGAAGCTCACCAGGTAAAAGCCGACCACCAGCAAATGCGACATCGCTTCTTGCAAGCCACGTCGCTCTTCATGGCCTTCAGTCAGATAGATGGTTCCGTAGCGTCGCAAGGTCCGTCCGACCCAGATGGCAATCGCCACGCAGAGAACCACATAAACCAGATAAGTGCGACGGTTGTCATGATGTTCCTCGTTTCGATGGGAAGCGTTGGTGTAGGGCGTTCAACGAGGAGGGAAACCGAACAATTTCGCCCCCATTAACGACCCGCATGTGGTGTTTTTCATCGGGGGGTGATGGCGAGCCTGGCTTGCCGCAAGTCGTCCAAAGTCGGCACGGGGATTAATCCGCCGACGACACGGCGGCAGAAGTGGTCGAGCAGCACTTCGGTCTCAGTTCGTTCGGCCGCGAGTTCTTCGGACTGACTGTCGCTGGCCGTGGTCCATTCAATCGTCGTTGCTCCGAGCAGCCGTGCGTCGCCGCGCTCGCAGTGCAGGCGGACTTCGTCGAGCATCGGTTGATCGGCAATCGGTGCGGTCGGGCAAAGTGACAGTTCGGCGATGCGAGTCTCGTTGGAGTTGAGCGGCGGGAAAACCAACCGCAAACCTTGCCCGTCACCTCGGCCAGTCACTTGCTGGGGCGTGGCCCGGAAGAGGTAATGGCACCAGTCGATCCATTCCAACAGCGGGTCCGGCGGCGGCGGAGCCTGTCCACCGAAATCGGCGTCGGTCGCAAATGGAACCGCGTGCAAGCTGGCGGGAGAGATCGCAACCTCGACACGCAACGGCCGGCC
Source organism: Planctomyces sp. (assembly GCA_005778115.1). Lineage (GTDB taxonomy): Bacteria > Planctomycetota > Planctomycetia > Planctomycetales > Planctomycetaceae > SXKJ01. The sequence goes on from SXKJ01000038.1 coordinate 3,925, forward strand.
GAGTTGCGTGACCAGTAACTCTTGCAGCCGATTGCTGGCGGGAGTGCTACGGCGCGGGAACGCCGGCATGATCGTCAGGCCGTGCGACACGGCGTGTTCGTGCAATTGCTGAAGTTCTGGCAACGGCACATCCGCTCGCGCAGCGAACAAGATCGGCTTGCGGCGTTCGCTCAACAGACGCAACATCGCGGCACCTTGCCAACCGGTATCGAGCAGCAGCAACGCTTGCACGTCGGCTCGATCTGCCAATGCCGCAACGCCGCCGACCATACGCGCACCTGTCTCGCGAGCGGCCTGCTCCGCACGGTTCGCCAGATTGTCGCAGACGGCGACGACTCGCAGCTTTGAAGTGACCTTCGTCAGTGCTGGCCGGTATCGACTCTCCCAACTCGGTCCCAAACCGATGAGTCCCAAGTTGACCGGTGCGGTCGTCATGCGAAATGTCTCGTGAGATGTGAGCGAAAGGTGGTCGCAGTGTAGGAGATGACTTCGGCGAGACAAAAGCAGACTCGGATGTTTTTCAACATACGGACGGACCTACCCAGCGAATCGAGCATCCGTTACCGTGGCCCTCTTCGCGCCGTTATGTGGTTTTGGATGACCGGCGGCGTGGAGACGTCAAGTTTTCACAACCGACTTTGCCTGTGGAGCCGGGGAGCCGTCTGTGTCGTTGTCGTCCCTGTTGGAAAGCAAATTTCGCGGAGATATCCGCTTTCGTGGGCAGGCATATGTGAAGGCCGAGCGAGTCGCGATTACGCGCGTGACGGCCGACGAATTGTTCGGTGTGGTCGCTGATGGGACCGAGTTCCAGACGCAATTGACTCGCCGCGACGATGCCCTGCTCATGACCTGTTCGTGTGCGAACGGCCAGGGCAATCCCCACGAGGTGCGCTGCAAGCACGTCTGGGCCACGATCCTGCAAGCCGAGACTGCTGGCTACATCAGCGACGCCGCGAAGCTCAACTATTTCCCTCCCTTCGCTACCGAAGAAGAGCCGCTGGAGTGGGAATACGACGAAGAGGATTGGGATGAAGTCCCGTCGGGTGATGCGGTTCGTCCCGTCAGCCTGAATCGTCGGCGGATGAAACCGGCGGCCGTCGTCGTCGAGCCGCGCGTCCGCGAATGGGAAACGCAGCTCAACCAGTTGCGAAGGACGATGGACGCTGGTGATGCCGCTCCCTCCGCCGAACTGCGCGAGACCGAAATCTTCTATGAAGTTGACGTTAAACAGAGCCAATTGGAAAAGCAGCTCGTGATTGGCCTGGTGCAGCGGCAGCGACGCAACAGCGGAACCTGGGGCAAGCTGAAGCCGTTGCGAGTCCGGGCAAACCGTTTTGATGACGTCACACTGGAAGAAGATCGCCACATTCTGGCGACGTTGCTGGGGGGCGTGGCCGAGCGGTCGAACTGGTACGCTCAACAAAGTGAATTGCAAGCGGCCGCGAATCGTTTTCGGATCCCATATGACCTCGCCGAACTTCTACTACCGGAAATCTGCGCGACGGGTCGGTTGCGATTCCAGGAAGACGCGGAAGAGCAGGAATCCTTACGAGCGATCGCGTGGGACATGGGTCCGCCGTGGGAGATGGCTGTCAGTGTCGAGTTCGATGAGGCCAATCAACTTTGGCAACTCGTCGGTCGTTGGCAACGGGAAGGTGAAACGTTGCCGATGCGCTCGGCCGAGCTCGTCGTGCCAGGCGGCTTCGTATTGATGCCGGTCGCGGTCCAGTCTGAGACGGCGATGGGCGAGTTCGATCGCGAGGACGCTGGCTCAGAGGATGAATCGGACACCAACGGAAAGGCTTCGGAAGTCGCATCAGCACCCGATGACACCGGCACCGAACCACGACCAGAGATCCGCATCACGCATCGACTCTGCCGCTGGAGCGACGCCGATCAAATCGAATGGGCCGAGCTGTTACGGCGCATTCCGCCGTTATCCGTTGCGGATGGCGAAGAGGCGGAGCTCGTCGATCGACTGCTCGACATGCCCAACGTGCCGCCGCTCGATTTGCCGGAGAACCTCAAGCTGGAGGAAGTCCGAGTTGACCCTGTGCCACAGCTCCTGATCCACACACCGCGCGGACCGCGCTGGCAACAGGAGCGATTGCGCGGTGAAATTCAATTCGATTACGCTGGCACCTTGATTCGCGCGAGCAGTCCGCAAAGCGCGATCGTCGAACGACAAGCGGGCCGGTGCCTGGTCCGCAATCGACAACTCGAAGAGGTGGCTTGGACTCATTTGGTCGGCGCGGGCTTCAAGCGGCTGATCGACAAGCGGCGCGGAGCACATGATGTCGAAATTCTGGCGCGGGAGCTCGGCCCGGCCGTGCGCCATCTAATGCCGAAGGGTTGGAACGTCAAAGCGGATGGGCGACAGGTCTGGCAGGCGGGGCAACTCAAGCTCCGCGTGCAGTCGAACATCGACTGGTTCGAATTGCACGGCGAAGTCGATTTCAGCGGCCGTCGCGTGACGTTTCCAGAGTTGCTCGCCGCCCTGTCTCGCGGCGACAGCACGGTGCGGTTGGATGACGGGAGTTTGGGGATCATCCCGGAAGAATGGCTGCATCAGTATGGCATGTTGTCTGGTTTGGGCACGTCGGATGGAGAACATCTGCGGTTCGAGGCCCATCAAGTCGGGTTGCTCGATGCGCTGCTGGCGACGCAACCGCTGGTGAACTTCGATGCTCAATTCACCGAACTTCGCGACAAACTGAAATCGTTTTCCGGTGTGTCGGCAACCGTTGAGCCAGCCAACTTTGAAGGCACCTTGCGAGCCTATCAGCGAGACGGCGTCGGCTGGCTGGAGTTCTTGCAAGACTTCAAATTCGGTGGTTGCCTGGCGGATGACATGGGTCTGGGCAAGACCGTCCAAATGCTGGCCGTGCTGCAAGATCGCTCGAACCAAGCAAAGGCACAGAAGAAGACAGACCATCGCGCGTCATTGATCGTGGTGCCGAAATCCTTGCTCTTCAACTGGGCGCAGGAGTGCGCCAAATTCACTCCAAAGCTGCGCGTGTTGGAGTACGCCGGTCTCGACCGCGCCGACTTGCGGGCGGCGTTCAATAACTTCGACATCATCCTGACAACCTACGGCACGCTCCGGCGCGACGTGCTGGTGCTCAAGGACATCCCGTTCGACTACGTGGTGCTCGACGAGGCGCAGACGATCAAGAACGCCGGTTCGCAAGTGGCGAAAGCCTCTCGGTTGTTGCAGGCACGGTATCGTCTCGCCCTTTCGGGCACGCCAATCGAAAATCATCTCGGCGACCTGTGGTCGATCTTCGAATTCTTGAACCCCGGAATGCTCGGCCGCAGCACCGCCTTCCGCACCCATGCGGCCGACGTCGAGAAACCGGAGTCTCGCGAATTCCTCGCGCGGGGATTGCGTCCCTTCATCCTCCGCCGCACTAAGCAACAAGTCGCCGCCGACCTGCCCGACAAGATCGAGCAAACCTTGTTCTGCCAGATGAGCGAAGAGCAAGAACGACTCTACTCCGAAATGCGCGAGCATTACCGCCAGTCGTTGCTGGGGCTCATCAAGAATCAGGGGCTCGCGAAGTCGAAGATGCACGTCCTCGAAGCGCTGCTGCGGTTGCGTCAAGCTGCCTGCCATCCGGCACTGCTCGACAAAGGCAAAACCGACGAAGGCTCGGCGAAGTTAGACGTGCTGCTTCCGCATCTGGAAGAGCTAATCGACGAGAAGCACAAGACGCTGGTCTTCTCGCAGTTCACCAGCATGTTGTCGATCGTGCGGCATCACCTCGACAAGCGCGGCATCGTTTACGAATACCTCGACGGCCAGACTCGCGACCGCCGCGCGTGCGTCGAACGCTTCCAAAACGATCCAAACTGTCCGCTGTTCTTGATCAGCCTGAAAGCCGGCGGCCTCGGTTTGAATCTCACGGCCGCCGATTACGTGTTCCTCTTGGACCCGTGGTGGAACCCCGCCGTTGAAGCGCAAGCCATCGACCGCGCCCACCGAGTCGGCCAAACCAAGCAGGTCTTTGCCTACCGCCTGATCTGCCGCGGCACCGTCGAGGAAAAGATCGCAGAACTTCAAGTCAAGAAGCGCGGCCTCGCCGATGCCATCCTCCAAGAGAACGGCAGCGTACTGGAACAACTCTCGGCCGAAGACCTGGAAATGCTGCTCTCGTGACCTGTGAGCAGCACGGCGCTCGCTGGCATTATTCAGTTAGCACGACGCGCCAGCGAGTGTCATGCACTGAGACCACTCGCTGGCGCGTCGTGCGAAGTTCGATTCACACCGCGATGACAATTGCCTGCTCCGTGAATTATCACGTCGAGCCGTTACGCCCACACTATTTCTTCCCGGATTCCGGCAGCGTCTTTCGCTGTTTCATCAGCTTGGCGATCTCATCCGGAGCGATTCTCGGAACACCACTTTTCAGAACCGCGCGAACTTTGCCGAGATCGATCATCGCCTTGATCTCTTTTTCCGGGATGCCTAGCAACGCGGACGCTTCACGAACAGTCTTCATCGGGAGCGGCATAAGGGCAACTTCTCGTAAGTGGATCAACCGGTCAGCCGACTCACGCGGGACAGCGCGATGGCTGGCAGGGACTTTAGCAACCGTGCGAGCCAAGGTCAGGTGTTCTGATTTCTGCGATCGAGCCCAAGAACCACCCGCGGCATCATTCGACAATCATCCGCATTCCAAAATTGGTCACGCGGCGCTAAGCCCAGTTCATGCTCTCCGCAGAACCCTTGCTGGCGACCAAGCCTAGAAATAACCAGACTGCCCCACGGACATCATCCGCATTCCAATAATTAGCCGCGCGGCGCTATCTCCGGTTCATCCCGACAAACCGGGACTATCGCCGCGTGGCTAATTTCTGTGACACGGAACTCGCAACGAAAGGAACCCCATGCGGCGCATGAAAAGTGGCGGAGGCTGGAAGGCGATCTGGTATTCGCTGCGACTTGCGAACCGAGTCGGTTGGCGGCGAATGTGGCAAGCCATGAGCAGTCGCAACGCCTGCAAGACCTGCGCGCTCGGCATGGGCGGACAACTCGGCGGCATGGTCAACGAAGGGGGCCACTTCCCAGAGGTCTGCAAGAAATCGTTCCAAGCAATGGCCTCCGACCTGCAAGCCGGCATCCGCCCGGAGTTCTTCTCGCGGTACGGCTTTAACGAACTGAGAGCGCTGACGCCGCGCGAACTCGAACTCAGCGGCCGACTCAGCGAACCGCTCTACGCCGGTCCCAACGATGCCGGCTACCGAGTGATCTCCTGGGACGAAGCGTTCGACAAGATTGCCGCCAAACTGCGTGACGCTGGACCAACCCAGAGTTTCTTCTACGCCAGCGGCCGATCCTCGAACGAGGCCGGCTTCCTCCTGCAATTGCTCGCCCGCTTGTTCGGGACTAACTACGTCAACAACTGCTCGTATTACTGCCATCAAGCCAGCGGAGTTGGACTGGGAAGCAGCGTCGGCCAGGGGACCGGCACGATCCGGCTGGAAGACCTCGACGGCTGCGATCTCTACATCTTAATTGGCGGCAACCCCGCCTCGAACCATCCGCGCTTGATGCGCAGCTTGATGCAGATTCGCCGGCGCGGAGGCAAGGTGATCGTCGTCAACCCGGCGAAAGAACTCGGCCTCGTCAACTTCCGAGTCCCCAGCGATCCCTGGAGCCTGCTGTTCGGCTCGGAGATCGCCAGCCAATACGTCCAACCGCACATCGGCGGCGACATCGCCTGGCTGACCGGCGTGATCAAAATCGTACTCGAACGAGGCGGACTCGATCGCCAGTTCATCAACCAGCACACCGAGAACTTCGAGTCCCTTCGCCAACAGGTCGAGTCCACAAGTTGGTCCGACATCGAAGCCAGCTCCGGTGTGACTCGGCTATCGCTCGAAGAGACCGCCACAACATTCCTCGCCGCGAAGAATGTCGTCATCGGCTGGACGATGGGCGTCACGCATCACCTGCACGGTGTCGAGAACGTCCAGATGATCGCCAACCTCGCGCTGCTGCGCGGCATGATCGGCCGCCCGAACGCCGGGCTGATGCCGATCCGCGGACACAGCAACGTACAAGGACTCGGTTCGGTCGGTGTGACTCCAAAACTCAAGCGCGCGCTGCTGGAACGCTTCGAGCAACGTCTCGGAGTCAAAGCCCCCACATCGCCGGGCCTCGACACAATGGCCTGCATGGACGCCGCCTCTCGTGGCGAGATGCGAGCCGCGCTCAGCCTCGGCGGCAACCTCTTCGGCAGCAACCCAGACGCACGCTTCGCCGAGGAGGCGATCGAAAAACTCGACCTCATCGCGTACCTCAGCACAACGCTCAACACGGGACACGCCTGGGGCCGCGCAAAAGAAACGCTGATCCTCCCTGTTCTGCCACGAGACGAAGAACCGCAGCCAACCACCCAAGAGTCGATGTTCAGCTTCGTTCGCCTCTCTGCCGGCGGAGCATCTCGCGTCCCCGGCGCACGCAGCGAAGTCTCGATCCTCGTCGAACTCGCGCGCCGAGTGCTCGGCGATTCCGTCAGCGGTTCGCTGAACTGGTCCGACTTGCACAGTCATTCCGCCGTGCGCCGCCTAATCGCCGACCTGATCCCCGGCCTCGAACCAATCGGCGACATCGACCAAACGAAGAAAGAATTTCACATCCCCGGCCGAGATCTCGCCGATCGCAAGTTTCCAACTCCGACCGGCCGAGCCAAATTCCACGCCGTGCCTCTGCCATCGGCCCCCGATCCGCAGGACCATCGACTGCGGCTGATGACCGTCCGCTCGGAAGGCCAATTCAACTCCGTCGTCTACGACGAGGAAGACATCTATCGCGCCCAAGAACGCCGCGACGTCCTCTTGTTGAACGAAGTCGACCTCGACCGCCTCGGCCTCAAACCCGATCAACGAGTTCGCGTCCGCAGCACCACAGGCGAGATGCGCTGGCTGCTCGCCCGCCCCTTCGACATCCGCCCCGGCAACGCGCTCGCCTATTACCCCGAAGCGAACGTCTTGGTTCCGCGCGACGTCGATCCGCAATCGAAGACCCCCGGCTTCAAATCCGTAATGGTTGAAATTCTTCGCGAGAAGTAAGGCAAGCGGCAACCGAGTTCCTCCCGTAGCCGAAGTCGTCAGACTTCGGATGTCGCGTCACAGATCCCCCAATTCTGACGAATTCGGCGACTGACAGTTCTCAATCACCGATCGCCTAAGACAAAACCAAGACGACCGGCCAAGGCGCGTCCCAGTTCTCCCGCAACAAACCCAGTGATTGTGTTTCATGATTTTGTGCCCCATGATTTTGCCAACCATGAGCACCTCCTCACGAATCCTCCGCATCTTCATCTCCAGCCCCGGAGACGTCGTCGAAGAGCGGAACCAAGCCCGACGAGTGATCGAGGGACTTCAAAAGCGCTACCCCAACGTGACCTTGCAGCCGGTCCTCTGGGAAGAACTCGCGCTGCCGGCCACCGCCTCGTTTCAAGAGACGATCGACCTGATCCTCAACCAGCGGCCGATCGACATCGCCATCTTCATACTGTGGTCGCGATTAGGCTCACCGCTGAGCAGCCGAGTCTCGCGACCAGACGGAACGCCCTACCGCAGCGGCACCGAGCGTGAGTTCGACCTCATGCTGTCCGCCTTCGAGCAGAGTGGCCAACAGCGTCCCATCATGCTGGCCTACACGCGCGACGATGCCAAAGGCTTCCAGCAGAAGATCACCCAAACGCCAATCAACGAACTCGAAGAACTGCTGTCTCAGCGAAAGCTCGCCGAGTCCTTCATCCGCGAGCAGTTCCACGACGCAGACGGCCGCAACCTGCGGGCCTATCAAACCTACCGCGAGCCAGTCGATTTCGTCGGCCGACTCCGCACCCACCTGCAACAGACGCTGGATGAGTTGCTCGGCGCGGACGCCGCTCCGCGCTGGCACGAGGAACCCTATCGTGGCCTCGAAGTCTTCGACGTGCGTCACGCCGACATCTTTTGCGGCCGCGACGAAGAGACCTGCGATCTGCTGCAACGCCTGCGCGATCAACGCCGAGCCGGCTGCGCCTTCGCCGTGATCGTCGGAGCCAGCGGCTCCGGCAAAAGCTCCCTCGCCCGCGCCGGAGTCGCCGCCACCTTGATGCAGCACGCCAGCGACGACGGAGTCAAAGAATGGCGCACGGCCTTCGTACTACCAGCACTGAGCGATGTAGGATGGGCACTCTTGCCCGTCCCCGCCCCAGAGACGGGCAAGAGTGCCCGTCCTACATCCATTCTCAAACTCATCGCGCGAACGCTCACGGAAGCCATCCCAGAACTTCGCACCTCGCCAACAGCCTTAGACGACATCGCCGCCGGCCTGACGCAGGATGCCGGTCTAACCATTCGCTTGAGCATCACCCCAGCATTCGCTCGCGCCGCCGAGTCCACCAAAGGCGAAGTGCGCCTGCTCTTGGTCATCGACCAAATGGAAGAACTCTGGACCGATCGCCGAATCACACCCGAAGACCGCGACCAGTTCTTCTCCGTCGTCGAAGCCTTGTCGCGCAGCGGTCACATCGCCGTTCTCGCCACGCTACGCAGCGACTTCTACCC
>SXKJ01000039.1 GCA_005778115.1 Planctomyces sp.
GCTAGGCACGGCATCACAATGTCGCCGCACAAGTTCTCGACAACGTGTGACCAACCGCTGATCCTTCAGCCGTATCGCGATTCCATCCAGTGATGGATACCGTGTTTAATGAATTGTGTAGATACCAATGACCTTGCCTCGGTGGAAACGGGCCTTTGCACTACGACCGGTCGCATCCGAATTGCCGTGTCGCGTAGTGCAAAAGCCCGCGAGCCACTGAGACAAGCTCAGTGGGGTTGGTGCTGGATGGTGGCCGGGGATCACGGAGTGATGACTGTCTTCGGGAGCAGCGTGGCGAGCCGTTGCCGGCCGGCCGGGCTGAGTTTGGCGGGGCCGAGGTGCAGCTTGCGGAGGTTCGGCAACTTTGCGAGGTGCTCGATCGAGGCATCGGTGACTCGCGCGGAATCGAGCGTGACCTCTTCGAGCGTTGTGACGTTGGCGAGATGCTTCATACCGTCGTCATCGAAGATGCCGGTGACCAACATCAGCTTGCGGAGCTTTGGCAGCCGGGCAATCTGCTCGCAGGTTTGATTGCTGGCGGCGCGGTCGTAGATGTCGAGTTCGTACAGCTCACGCAGCTTGCTGAGAAACGGAAACGCGTCGGCGGTTGTCTCTTTGCCGTGGACGTGCAGTTGTTGGAGGTTGACCATGCCGGCGAGATGTTTCAGGCCCGCGTCGGTCACGTTGGTGTGAACGACCTCCAGCCGCTTCAGGCTGGTGAGCTTGCCGATCGCTTCGAGTCCCGCGTCGCTGGCGGGGGCGGAGTGCAGATTGATCGACTCGATCTGCTGCATGCCTTGCAGGTGCGCGAAGCCGGAGCCGGTGATCTTCGACGCGCAGATCGTCATGCGTTTCATGCGCGTCATTCCGGCGAGATGCTCGAAGCCACGATCGTCGCAGGCGGTCAGGCAGACGCTGAGCCGTTCGAGCTTCGTCAGCTCTTTGAGATGAATTAGACCTGCACTGGTGACAGCGGTGCCGGAGAGTTCCAGCCGCCGCAGTTGATCCTGTCCGGCGAGTTGTTTGAGCCAATCATCGGGGACTCGATCGGAGAGCTTTTTCGGTTCGGGCTCTTTGTGGCCGTCGGTTCGTTCGTTGAGTTCAATCTCGACGATGCGGCCGAAGACCGGCAGCCCCTCGTCGCTGGCGATGGAGCGTAACCAATCCGGTGCGACGACTTCGAGCGTGGCCTTGCCGTTGAGCCGTTTGATCTCGGCGAGTAGCGCACGGTCTCGCTGAGAGCGATCCGCGGCGGACTCAAACGTGGGGAGAAGCTTCTCGGTATCGCCGCGGACTTGCGGGTCAGTCAGACCACGCGCGAGTCCCGCGAGTTCTTGTCGTGTCGCGGCCGAGAACTTGCCCTCTTCGAGTTTCGCTTCGGCAGCGAGCTTCGCCATCTGACGCAGCGTCATCGCATCGGCGTGCGGCTTAAGCGGGACGACGTTCAAGAAGCGCAAGATCGGCAGGGGCTTGCCCGGATGCCCGGAGAATCCTTTGACGCCGACCTTGGCGTGAAAGACGCCTGGCGGATCACCAGTTGTGCAGAAGATCTCGTCGTGATTGACTCCACCGAAGGCAATGTTGCTGACGACGGCACTCGGCAGCGGCAGGTACGCGCGCACCTTGGCCTCGGGACTGAGGACAGTTATACGACCCTTCTTCGTGTCGGGCCGATGAAAGTCCGCGACCCACAGGTTGCCGGCGGCATCAAACGCGCAGCCATCTCCGCCGGAACCACCGAGGTCGTAGAACAACTCTGGCTTGCCGAGCAATTCGTTGTCGGCGGGCAATGGGTAGCGCAGGATCTTCTTCGACTGCGATTCGATCACGTACAAGAACTTGCTGCCGGGATCGACCTCGATGCCATTGGGGAATGCGAGTCCGGTGGCGATCCGCTCGACGCGGCCATCGGGACGGACTCGGTACAGCCGCCCGACTGGCTTATCGAGCGACGAGCCTTCCGGGTCGGTCCAATAAACATTGCCGCGCGCATCGACGGTTAGATCGTTGAGGCTGAGCAATGTCTCGGTTTCAAACCGGTCGGCGACGACCCCAGATTTCCATCGGGTGCGAGGTCGAGCAGCGCTTTGTGCTTGTTGTCGCAGATCAGCATGTGGCCATTGGCGAGCAGCACCGTTCCGGCCGGCCCGATCTCCAAGTACTTGTGGACTTGTTGCGGACCGGTCACTCGCAGCAATGCCCCGCTGCAAAAGAAGACGTCGCCGTCCCGCCACGTTGGCCCTTCGGAATAGCCGGGGGCCTCGGAATAGTGATCGAACTTCACGCCGGCCAGCCGCTGCGCCAGTTCGCCGGTCGGTTCCTCGGCGTGGGCGGAAGTCGTCCACAACGTACCGGCGGCCACGAGCAGGCACATCAGAAGAAGGCAGATCGGTCGAAAGTTCATCGTTCGAGTCCTCGTGGGGTTTGAGGTTGTAAGCCGCAGAGCGGCGGGGGACAGATCCTATTTGAGCCTTCAGTCACAACAAAAATGCTCCAGGCGAGCGGAGTGGCGTCAGCCCCCCGATTGGGCGGAATTCACCGAGAGCTGACGCCACCCCGCTCGCCAATACATGCGCGGTCCATTGGACCCGAAGTACTTTGAGGGCTACAAGCGTTGGACCGGCAAATGTTCGGGACGGAACGACGGCTCAGGCTTGCAGCTCTCCGAAAAAAGCTTTCCACTGGTCGCCGTAGGAGTGTTTCATGTCATCACCTCTCGGACTTTCAAATCCCACTCATCACGTCGATCCGAATCAGCGCGAACCCCTGGCGGTCATCGGCATCGGCTGCCGCTTTCCCGGCGGCATCGACTCGCCGACGGCTTACTAGGACGCCTTGCTGCGGGGCCTGAACGCCATCTGTGATGTGCCCGACGACCGTTGGAAGCACGAACGCTTTCACGACACGAATTCCGAGAAGGTCGGTTGCATTCGCAATGCCAAGGGAGGCTTCATCGAAGGGGTCGATCAATTCGACGCCGAGTTCTTCGGATACTTTCCAACCGAAGCCCAACGTCTCGACCCGCAACAGCGGTTGCTGTTGGAGATCACTCACGAAGCAATGGAGGACGCCGGCCTGCGGCGCGATCAGTTGGAGGGGACTCGCACGGCGGTCTTCATCGGGGCGTTCATGTACGACTACCTCTGCATGCAATTCGCCAGCGAGCAGCGTGACGAGGTCAATCCGTATGTGGCGATGGGCTGCTCGATCTCATCGTTGTCGAACCGCATTTCCTACGACTTCAACTTGAAGGGGCCGAGTGTTTCGCTCGATACCGCTTGTTCCAGTTCGTTGGTGGCGGTGCATCTGGCCTGTCGCAGCGTGTGGAGCGGAGAAGCGGACATGGCGATTGCTGGCGGCGTCAATCTGATGCTGCGTCCGGAATCGTCGATCATCTTGTCCAAAGGGGGCTTCCTGAATCCGGACCAATACTGCAAAGCATTTGACGCATCGGCCAATGGGTATGTTCGCGGCGAAGGCGTGGAGATTGTGATCGTCAAGCCGTTGAAGAAGGCACTGGCCGACGGCGACCCGATCTATGCCTGGGTGCGCGGGACAGCGGTGAATCAGGATGGCTATCTGCCAGAAGGATTCACCGTACCGAACGTGCTGTCGCAGATCGCCATGCTGCAGACGGTGTATTCCGAGGCCGGGGTCGATCCATTGACGGTGGATTACATCGAAGCGCACGGCACCGGCACGTCGGTCGGCGATCCCATCGAAAGCCTGGCGCTGGGGGCCGTGCTGGGACGGGATCGAGCCGAAGGGCAGCGCTGCTTGATCGGCTCGGTGAAGACGAACATCGGACACCTGGAAGGTGCTGCGGGGATTGCAGGATTCATCAAAGGGGCGCTGACGGCTCAGCGCGGTGTCGCTCCGCCGAACTTGCACTTCCACGAACCGAATCCCGAAATCGACTGGGACAATCTCCGGCTCGAAGTCCCCACCCAGCCAAGTCCGTTGGCGAAGACAGACCATCCTTGGCTCGTCGGCGTGAATTCGTTCGGAGCGGGAGGGACCAACGCGCATGCCGTGCTGCAAGAGCCGGTCGAAAGTAGGTTGGGACTCCGTCCCGACCTGCTCCGTTCGGATCAACCCCGTCCGGATCAACTCGGCACAGACCGCCACTTGAACGCGGTCGAGACGGAGTCCCAACCTACGACGGGCGAGACCTTATATCTGCTGAGCGCTGCCAAGCGCGATTCGTTGCAAGCCTTGGCATTGCGACATGCCGACTTCTTGAGCCTCACGGAACATCGGCTCGACGACCTGGCCTACTCGGCGTTCACCCGGCGTAGCCATTACGCGCATCTGCTGGCGGTCGTCGGTCAGACTCCGCAAGCGGTTGAGCACAAGCTCCGCAAGTTTGCCGACGGCCAAGTGGACTCGACGACCCTGACGACGACGATCAACCACAAGCGACGTCCCAAGCTGGCGTTCGTCTTCTCCGGCCAAGGAGGCCAGTGGGCCAGGATGGGTCTGCAATTGATGGAGCGCGAAGCGGTCTTTCGCAAATGGATGGAGACGATTGATCTGCTGTTTCTGCGACTCGTCGGATGGTCGCTGTTGTCGGAACTTCGGAAGCCGGATGTGAGCGGAATGGCGCTAGCCACCGGTCAAAGCGCAAGCCAACCGGCGGCTAGCGCCGTGCCGCTCACAAATCCAAAAAATGACGCTGCGTCCAAGGTCAATGACACGGTCGTTGTTCAACCGGCGGTCATGGCGATCCAAATCGCGCTGGTTAAACTCTACGAGCACTACGGCATCCGGCCCGCCGGCATCGTGGGGCACTCAATCGGCGAAGTGGCGGCGGCCTTTGCCTCCGGCGCGTTGACGCTCAAGCAAGCGGTTCACGTGATCTACCATCGCTCGCAAGCTCAGAACCGAGCCTCTGGTAAAGGGGGCATGTTGGCGGTCGGGCTGTCGCTGGAGGAAGCTCGCAAGCTCATCGAAGGCTTTGAGGGGCATGTGTCGATCGGAGCGGTCAATGGTCCTGAGATGCTCACGTTGTCGGGTGACTCGGAACCGCTGCAACTGATAGCGCAGATGCTGGAGACTCGCGGCGTTTTCCATCGGCCGGTGAAGGTTCAGGTGGCGTATCACAGCCATCACATGGAACCGATCAAAGCGATCATGCTGAAGTCACTAGC
>SXKJ01000432.1 GCA_005778115.1 Planctomyces sp.
AGTGGGCAACCCCACGGCCTCGTCCCCCGATTCGGAGATTGTCTGTCGATGAGCCGTCCGCGCATCGGTTTCCGCCGAGGCCGCGGCATCGGGTTTCGGTGGCTCAACCACGGTCCCTGCCACGGTTGGCGTTCCGCGCTGCGGCACAGGTGGCTGATTGCCGTTCGGTTCGGTCATGCTCTCAATCTCCGCGAACGGCAACGTCCCCAACGCCCTCGATCATTCGGATTCCAAAACCGCGGCGATTATGTTCGTTCGACAATGTCTGTGGCCAGCCACAGCGCTGCGGGATGGGCTTGGAGAGGTGGCGAAAGTCCCGAACAGAGTCGCCGTACCGCGACTGTCAGAGCTTGTTGAATTCCTCGCCACTCGGGCTTTTCCCAGTGGTTCCCGCGCTTCTGTACTACTGCCTCGTCAGGTCTTGGTTTTTGGGTAGCTGAAGTTGTGAGACTTCAGTTTTTCCGGCGAAAACCGAACTCTGACGAGTTCGGCTACTCCGGTTCCAAGACTTGACGAGGCAATACTCAAAAACTGCGGTGAACTCGGTAGCGCAGAAGCGCGGGAACCACCCTGCTGGTTAGTGCGGCGACGGGGAAGCGATCTGCCGACAATCGCCTTATTCGGACACGTCGTCGCGCCGGAATTCGTTGAAGTGGATGTATTCCCAATGCCGCATCAGCGGCGCGGTGTTGATCAGTTTCGAGTACGGACCAGTCGCTTCGACACGGCCCTTATGGAGAAACACGACGTGATCGGCTTTGCGAACCGTCGAAAGCCGAGTCGGTAGAAAAATCAGAGTCCGCTCCTTCGCCAGCCGGGCATAGGTGTCATCGAGCAGCGACTTCGTGTTCTCGTCGAGCCGCTCCGCTGGCTCTTCGATGATCATCAGCGCGGGGTCGCGGACCAGCGCACGAGCCAAGCCCAGCAAAAATGTTTGGCCTGGATCGAGAGCTTGGACATGCTCACCCAAGATGGTCTCGTAGCCTTGCGGTAGCTTGGCGATGAACTGATGCGCGTGGACTTGCTTGGCCGCCTCGGTGATGTGTTGCAGTGCGAAGCGCGGATCGCCGCAACGGATATTCTCCGCGACCGTGCCGGTGAAGAAGGGGTCTGTACCGCCGACAAAAATCGCCTCGGCCCGCAGCGATTCGAGCGTCACGAAGGCCAAGTCCTCGCCGTCGATCAGCACACGGCCTGATTGAGGTTCGATGAACCGCGGCAACAGGTACGTCAACGCGCGGGCTTCGAGTGGGTCCAGTGAGAGCACGGCAACCATCGACTTGGCCGGAATCCGCAGGTCCAGGCGATCCAGCAACAGTTGTTTGCCGGGTAGCCGATACGTAACCGACTCGAATTGGATCATCTTCGCGAGCGGTTGCAAAAACTTCGCGCCCACCGCCTGGCCGACTTCGGGGATTCGGGCCTGATACCGCAAGATGTTGTCCGCCCACTCCCCAGCCGCTTCTTCGATCTGCGGCAGATCCCAGAGTTCGTTCAGCGGGCGGTACGCCAATCGAAAAACGGAGACGAAAACCAACACGGCCGAGACCGGTAAGTACGCGGACTCCGCGGGATCGCTCAGGGACTTGGCGGCGATCAAGAACAGCACCAGCGCCAGCGTGATGAGCATCAGCAACCAACACAGCCAGCGTGACAGCTTCTCGTCTTCTTTCAGCGTCGCGATCTTGTCGAGGAAGCGTTGCAGGTGCTGGCTGAAGCGTTCGTGCTCGAAGTTCTCCATTCCGAAACCACGCACCGGCCGAGTCTTTCGCAAGCCTTCCGCCAACAATCGCAAATCATCACCGACTTTGTCTTCCTGAAGCCGGCGCGATTGCTCGAAACGGCGGCGCTCTTTACGCACGAGATACCAGCAGGCCAACAGAGGCACGATGCACTGCAACGCCAGCATCCAGTGCATCAGCAGAACCAGCAACAATAACCCTCCGAGCGTCACTGGCCAGCGCACGACACGTTCGAACCACCTTTGAATCCCCTCGCGGACGTGTTCCACATCGCCGGTAAACATCAGGAAGGCGACTTCGCCGGCATCGTCCTCCAGATCGCTCGGCCCCAGCCGCAACGTCTGGCGATGCAACGATTGACGCAACCGCGTCGCGATCTCTTGCGACGTCCGGAACGCCAGCGCCCGGATCTGCAACGCCGACAGGCTCGCGATCAACGCCAGCCCGATGTTCGTCGCCAACAACGCCAGCAGGGCCGAACTGTTTGACCGCAGCGCAAAGAACTTCCGAACGCTCCAACCAACAAACGGCCCCCACGACTTTTGCCGAGCCTCCCAAGCGGTCGCTCGCAATCCTTGATCGAAGCGGCGATGACCGGTCGACAGATTCTCTTCGACCACTTCCTTGGCCTTAAGCCGTTGGCCAACCTGCAAAGAACCGGTCAGTTGCTCATAGCCCGCGACATCCACGACCGCCGGCAACGCCACGTCGCCCCGTGTGATCAACAGGTCCACCAGCAGGTAGACGCCAAACAGCAACCCACACAACGAGCCAGCCGAGACCACCGACAACAGCCACGCCCAGCGGGCCGCGCCTCGCGACAGATCTTTCGGCGGAAACACGCGCCGGAACGGAGTCTCCACCATGGATCCCCTGGAATTGAGCGGCCCGTGAAAATTTAGCACGGCTCCATCCGTGCGAATCGTTGGAATCAACGATCGAGTGACACTATGCCAAGTCGCGGTCTTCAAACAAGATGAACGACAGCAGCAGCATGGCTCCGATGTACGCCAGCGAGTACAGCGCGGAATACCCCAAATACACCGGCGGGACCGCATTCCCCACCGAAACGTTCGCCGACATGTTGAACGCTTCCAGTGACGGCAGCAGCGTGGCGATCAGGCGAGCCATGAACGACACGAATTCCAGCTTGAGCGTCCCCGCCTGCACGAGCACGGGGGTCAAATGCCCAATCACGAACACGGACAGGCACGTGATCATATTCACGACCATCGGCGTGCGCGTCGAAATCGCCACGCTCACGGCTGTCATCACTGCAACTTCCATCGCCATCAGCAGGACTGCGGGAATGACCTGCAACATCTCCTTCAGCCGGTCGTTATTCAGCCCTTGGTTCTCGAACCAGCTCGGGATTTCTTTGGAACTCTCGCGAGCGTCATAACCCACTTTGTAAAGCAGCATCACGCCGAACAGCACGACAAGCGGCACCAGCAGGCACATCGTGGAGTTCACGATGCCGACATACTTGCCGACAATGAACTGCCGCCGGTTGATCGGCTTCGACAGCAACGTCATCGTCGTTTTGCCTTCGATTTCGCTGGCAATGCTGGTGCTGGCCGTCCACACCGCCAACAGCAACGCCGAAAACAGCAGCGTCATCAAACCGCAGTCCTTGAGCATCTTAATGTCACTGCCCAACGAGAAGAACGGCAGGAACGTGTTGACGATCAGCAGCAACGCGCCGAAGGTCAGCATCAGCAGAAAGACCGGCTGGCGGACCGCCTCTTTCGTCGTGGCGCGGGCGATGACTCCGGTGCGGGTCATGTAGAGGAACACAAACATGCCGGCCAGCAGCAATCCCAGGATCAGTCCAATCGCACCCAAGCCGATCGCAGACTTGTCGAACTCCGCTCGAACAGGTTCCGCTGCCAGTACCGTGGAAGAAAGCCAATCAAGCGACATCATGCCTCACAGACCATCAAAAACAGGGGGACACTCGAAATCACAACGACGCGACGACCGTACGTCCGATCTGGCCCGCCGCGTTGGGCGAGAAATCTACCGAACCACTCCGGCGAAGAAAAGCGGCTGGAATTCATCGCAGAACCGCCCTGAGGTCATCGGCGGATCTCAAATCTAGCGAACAATTCGTCGCGTGTGACTGCATCGACCGCTTGGTTCCGAATGTTGCCAGAGAATTCCGAGGCGATGTCCGCCAACAACTGATCGAGCACAGACGGCTCCGCCTCGGCGACCAGTTCGACCGAGCCGTCGGGCAGGTTACGAACGAAGCCGACCACCGGATACCGCCGCGCGATCGACGCGGTCGTATACCGAAAGCCGACCCCTTGCACGCGACCGTGATACAGAACTCGCCGACGAGTCAGTGCTGGGGTTTCGTCCGCCATCATCTCACTCCTCCCAACATTGCTGGGCCAGTTGCCGGAGCCGCTCAAACGTGGCTCGAATCACTTCGCTTCGCTCGTCCGAACTCGCTTCGCGGAGTTGCTCAAATCGCGACTGCCAGTCGTCCACCGATCCCGGTTCGGGCAAGAATCCGCCACCGATGGTCTCGTGCAAGACGCAGATGATCTCGACGTTTGGCAAAATCGGTTCGAGCATCTCCGCCAGTTCGACACTCCCCTTCCCTGACAGCTTAAAAATCGTCGCCGCTTCCAGCGCCTGTTCGATTTGCTCCGCCAACCTATGAGTCAATTCGAACAAGTGGTCGCGAGCCGCGTCGTTGTCAAAGTTCCCCGGTCCCCAGGTTGCCACGTCGTCTTCCTTGTGTTGTTTGCCTCTGAGTCGGCGCGTCAAGTTGTGGCGAATCCCTCCGCCGGCGCGAAGAGTGGCAGACTGGGATCGGAGCACGCCTTCGCTACCATGCTCCGAGTTGCACGAGTTGTCCCTCATCGGAGATCGTCGCTCATGAAATCGCAACCCCCGCTTCGCCCGCTGTTGCTCACCGCTCTCGTCGCCGCCGTGGCAATGACGCTCATCGTTCTGCATGCCCCAACACCCGCTCCCGCGAACGCGCAGACCTTGCAAGCAACAGGGGCGATCAAATGGTATCGCGGCAACTTGCACACGCACTCGCTGTGGAGCGACGGCGACGACTATCTCGAAGCGATCGCGTTGTGGTACCGCGAGCATCACTACGACTTCCTGGGATTCACCGACCACAACATCCTCGCGGACAGAGAGCGCTGGATCGACGTCGCC
The DNA here is from genome assembly GCA_005778115.1 of Planctomyces sp. Taxonomy (GTDB): domain Bacteria; phylum Planctomycetota; class Planctomycetia; order Planctomycetales; family Planctomycetaceae; genus SXKJ01. Next base: position 4,926 of record SXKJ01000432.1, read on the forward strand.
AAGTCGAAGGGCAAGCAGCAGGCATTCGACAAGCTGAAGCAAAAGTTTCCCAACGGCTGGGTCGAAGAACGTAAGACCGAGGGCCAACTCGAAACACGACTGAAGACCTTCCGCGAGGTCTCCGACCGCTTCAACGAGCCGGGCAAATTTTTGTTGATCCAAGGCGAAGAAGTCAGCGATGCGTTTCAAAAGTTCCCGGTCCACATGAATGCGACCAACGTCAAGGAGTTGATCGTCCCACGTCACGGCGGCAGCGTGGCCGAGACCATCCAGAACAACACCGACGCCTTGATCGCTCAACGCGAACGAACCGGGCAGCCGATGATCATTCACCTCAACCACCCGAACTTCGGCTACGGAGTGACGGCCGAAGACCTGATGCGAATTCGAGGAGAGAATTACTTCGAGGTCTACAACGGCCATCCCGGCGTCAACAATTCCGGCAACAAGGAGCACGCTTCGACCGAGCGAATTTGGGACATCATCAACACGTTTCGTCTCAGCGAGCTCGGCCTGCCGCCTCTCTTCGGACTCAGCACCGACGACGGCCACGCCTATCACAACATCCCCAGCCGATCTTCCGAACCGGGGCGAGGCTGGGTGATGGTGCTCGCCGACGCACTCACGCCAGAACGCCTGATCGACGCGATGGAAGCAGGCCGCTTCTATGCGTCCAGCGGCGTGACGCTGCACTGCGTGACCTCGTCGTCCGCCGGATTGGAGGTCTTCGTCAAACCCGATCCTGATGCGACTTACTCCATCGAGTTCATCGGCACCCGCCGCGGCTTCAACACGAAAAGCGAACCAGTCCTCGACAAAGAGGGGAATGAAGTCCGAGCCACACGCCGCTACAGCGACGACGTCGGCCAAGTCTTCTGCCGCATCGACGGCCCATCCGCCAAGTATTGCTTTCAAGGGGACGAGCTTTACGTCCGCGCCCGGATCACGTCCTCACGCAAGCATCCGAACCCGTCCGAAGTCGGCGAATTCGAGCGAGCCTGGACGCAACCAGCGATTGGCCCGGCAGCCAAGTAGGTCAGCCTTTCCAGGCTGACCTACTTGGCCATCGAACAACATTTCATCCCACGCTCAGCCAGCCTGGAAAGGCTGACCTACAAACATGATCCAATACGACCCGCATCATTGGCGCAGCCACCTGTGTGACATTCGCGGCTCGATGGTCCGCGAGATCTTCGCCCGCGTCACCGTCTGTGTGGTTTGGTCGATCGTCGTCGTGTCCCTTCACAAAGTGGGACAAACTCCTCCAATGACGTTCATCGAGGATGGCCATGAGATCATTTCTGGGGGACCGCAGAACTTTCTCGTCTTCCTGGGGCGGACGATTCCGCTCTCAATCCCCCTTCACGGCCACACGTTGATCGGAGTCGCGCTGGGCCTGCTGCTCGTGTTTCGCACGAACGTCTCCTACGACCGGTTCTGGGAAGGCCGCCGGCAATGGGGCAACATCGTCAACGACTCGCGGAACATCGGCCGCTTGGCGACATCACTGCTGAAAGAGGATCGCGACCTGCTCGACCGGTTGTTGTTATGGACGATGGCCTGGAGTTGGTCCGTCAAGCATCGACTGCGAGGCAAACAGAGCATCGACAAAATCGCGGCCGAGCTACCCGCACCAGAGGTTCAGGAAGTCGAGCAAGCTCAGCACATCCCACTGGCGGTCTCGCGAAAGATGACCGAGCAGATTGACGCGGCCCAGCGGCGCGGACTCATCAGCGACGTGCAGCAGTCCCTGCTCGACGGCAGCCTGCAAAGACTGATCGACGCCCTGGGTGCGTGCGAGCGAATCCACAACACCCCGCTCCCCTTCGCCTACATGGTCCACCTGCGACGAGCCTTAATCGTCTATCTCTTCACCCTCCCGATGGCATTAGTCGCGGACTTTGGCTGGGCCACGGTTCTCGCAATGCTGTTGATCGCCTACATCCTGCTGGGCGTCGAAGAGATCGGCGTGGAAATCGAAGACCCCTTCGGCGACGACGTCAACGACCTGCCGCTCAAGACATTCTGCGAAACCATCACCAACAACTTGCAAGCTCTGCGCCCGGGACAGCGAGCAAACGCTCAAGCCCCTCAACTCGACGATTTGAAGCTGCCTGAATAACAGGCTCCGCGGTAAGTGCAAGGAGTTCGGTCGTCGCGCGAGCCGCGAGGGTTGTCGGCTCAGTCGTTCAAAACGGTGCGATTCCCTCAAACGAGGATTCTGGATGACGCCGAGTCCTACCAAAGCGGACTCTGGCGAGTTCGGATAGGAGAGTCGAACTTCGCGGAACATGACCGCGTTCGTAGGCGTGACGCATTGCCGCCGCTGTCCAGACCCCTTTTGGACAGCGTTATGATCAAAACCAGCGTCACATCCAGCCAATTCAATGTCCCGAAACGCCTGCCCCTGGCCACAACGTCGCTCGCCATTCTGGAGCGTCGCGATACACTCTGCCCCGCCTTACGGCTGAAAACGACCGACGGTTGCGACAACTCGACGGTCAACCCATCACGCTTTTTGCGAATCCCTGCCTATTCTGCTTCACATTGCTACTGCGGCCACGAGTCGCCGCCACTTCCGAGGTTCGCCTTGTGGAGTGATCTTCTCGCCCACGAAAGGGGCCAATCATGTCCGACCACACACAACAACCCATTCCAGAGATTGAAGCCGCTCTGCCCCTTGAGCATGTCGAACCAATCGAAGCCGAAGCCGAGATTCATGACGGCGAACCGGAGGCCGAAGTGATCGAACACGGAATGTTCGACGATGCCTCCGATGACTTCGCCTATGAAGCGGCCGACGATGAAGTGAGCGACGTGGATTTGGAGTCCGACGACGACTCGGCCCCGTATGACTACGACGGCGAGGTTGACGAAGAATTCGATCCGCCCCCGAAGCAGGAGCGTGAGAACGCCTACGGCAAAAAGAAAGACAGGAAGAAGAAAACACTCGCGGGTGAATCAGGCATCTCTGAAATGAGCGAGTTCGATGGCGACAACGATCCGTCGCCGGGTATGCGATTGAAGACGCATGAGCACACCGGGCCGGCGAAGTTTGCTCCGCAGCGGCTCGCGAAGATCTTGGCCGCGGCGGGGATTGACGCTCGGCGGAAGTGCGAGGAGTTCGTCACGACCGGCCGCGTCACCGTCGATGGCAAGGTTATCACCGACGTCGCGTTTCGAGCTGACCCATACTCGCAGAAGATTGAGCTGGATGGCGAGAAGCTCAAGGTGCATCGAAAAGTTTACTTTGTGCTCAACAAGCCGCGCGGAGTGGTCTGCACGAACTTCGATCCCGCCGGCAAGCCGCGAGTCATCGACTTGTTCCCGCAGTTCAAGGAGCGAATCTTCGCGATCGGTCGACTCGACGAAGAATCCGAAGGCTTGCTGCTGGTCACGAACGATGGCGAGCTGGCCAATCGCATGGCCCACCCACGTTACCGAGTGCCGAAGTTCTACATCTGCCATGTGAAGGGAGTGCCTTCATCGGAAACACTCGCCGAGTTGAAGCGCGGTATGTACTTCGAGGAAGGCCGGTTCTCCGTCGAAGGGGTGCGGATGAAGAAGGCGGTCGGAGACAGCTCGTACTTGGACATCGTGCTGAACGAAGGCCAGAACCGTGAGATTCGCCGGTTGCTGGCTCGTGTGAATCACAAGGTCATGCGTTTGAAGCGCGTTGGCTTTGGCCCGATCCGGCTCGGTGATTTGCCGGTCGGCGCGTTTCGACAATTGACGACCCCCGAGGTCGCATTGCTCAACGATCTCTCGCAGCAGCGAGCACATCTCGACAACACGGCCGGTCGTGGTCGCAAGAAGAAGTTCGGTGAGAAACCGAAGTTCGGTAGCAAACCGTTTGGTTCACGGAGTGATTCTCCCGCCCCAGCCGAGTTTTCGAGCGAAGGTCGCCCACCGCGCAAATCGAATTACGGGAGACCTGTTGCTGGAACAGGCCAGTCGGATCGAGCGTCTCGTGGTGGCGAGTCGTCGTACGGCGATCGTCCGCCACGTCGCCAGTTTGTCTCGCAGACCGATGACAGAGCGAATGATTCGTCGAGCGGTGATGAGTTCGCTCAAGACAATACACGGCAACGCCGTCCTGAAAGCCGACCGCGTCCCGGTGGATATTCTCAAGGGGGCGAAGGCCAAGGAGGACCGCGCCGCTATGGCCGACGCGATGAAGAACAACAAGGGGGCGAGCCAGTTCAAGGGCAGCGCCGCTACGGTCGTCGCGATGACAATCAACAGCAAGGTGACTCGCAAGCAGGCCCGCCACGCCGGTACTCGCAAGGCAGCCGTCCGCCGAATCGCCAAGGTGGCTATGGTCAGGGGGGGCCGCCAACTCAGCGCCGATACTCGCAAGGCGATGGTGATTCGAGAGGTGGGTACTCTTCGCGTCCGCCGCGCCGCTATCAATCAGATCAAACGGGCGAAACTTTCCAGGAACAGACCAATCAGCCGCAGTCCAACGACAACGACGGTGACTTCAATGGCGGTCGTCGTCGCTTTGTCACCGATGACACTCCCGAATCGTCATTCAGTCGCCGTCCGCCCGCGCAGGATGGTGGACCGCCGCCACGTCGGCGAACCTACAACGACGAGAACGCTCCACCGCCAGCGGGTGGCTATTCCTCGCAGCGGCGTCCTCCGCAAAGACGACCCTCCAACAACGAGGAATATCCGCAGCCTCAAGCGGGCGGATATTCGGCTCAGCGTCGTCCTGCTCGTGGGCCTCGTCCCTATGGGCAAGCGGGGAATCGAGAACTGACCGCTCGCGGTCAGCGTGGTGCTCGGCCACCGAAGCCTATGACGGCTGACGGAAAAGAAATTCTCGAAGGCAAGGTCACCGGGTATCGAACGCTGCCCAAAGAAGGTCCGGCTCGTCGTCGCTACAAGCCGATCCTGGGAATGCAGGTCAATCGCAAGAAGCGACAGGAAAAACGCAAGAAGACTGAAGAATAATCGGGGGTAAGCCGCGATGCGGCTAAAGTAGACGAGTCACTCCGTAACTCGTCTACTTTGGCTCGCGTCACGGCGGCTTTTTCGGCGTTGAGGAACTCAACCGGCAGCCTCAATCAGCCGATTAATGGTCGTGCCTCAAGTTCGACTGACCGGCAGGGATCGCTCAATTGACAAACTCCCCCGAAAGTCGAGACAACTTCTGGCGTCTCGCATCGCGACCGTTCGTGGGTTGTGTCTACAACCTGACGGAATGTTCTCAAGCGGGTTGGGGCGGATCCTCAACCTACTTCCCACCAAGTAACCACGTCTCGCTCAGTCCCTCGTCCTCTGAGCTGTGATCCTCGGCCCTCTTAACGGCACACCAGGAGTTGCATCCGCAATGTCAACCGCCACCTTGGAAGCTCCAGCATCCAGCAACGGCAAGAAGTTAGAGAATCTCGAAACAGTCGTCATCCGCTTCTGCGGTGACTCCGGTGACGGAATGCAGTCGGTCGGAACACAGATGACGAACGCCTCGGCCATCTTTGGCAATGACGTGCGGACGTTCCCCGATTTCCCCGCCGAGATTCGTGCTCCTGCCGGTTCGCTCTTTGGAGTCTCCGGCTATCAATTGTGCTTCTCGAATCACGACATCTTCACTCCAGGTGATGCCGTCGACACGCTGATCGCAATGAATCCGGCGGCGCTCAAGACGAACATCGAAGACCTCAAGCGTGGCGGCACGCTGATCGTTAACGAGGAAGAGTTCAACAAGAGCGGCCTGCAAAAAGCGTTGTACGAAGCGAACCCGCTCGACAACGAAACCTTGATGGCCAAGTTCCGCGTTCACAAGGTGCCGATGACGCGACTCAATCGCGATGCCGTCGAGGGACTGGGACTCTCGTTGAAGGGTGCGGACATGTGCCGCAACTTCTTCGCTCTGGGCCTGGTCTACTGGCTGTACGACCGCGATCCGAAGCCGACCGAGGAGTTCATTAAGTCCAAATTCGCAAAGAAGGCCGATGTCGTCGAAGCCAATTTGCGAGCGCTACGAGCCGGCATGAATTACGGCTTCTCGACCGAGTCTTTCACGGTTCATTACCACGTCCCACCCGCCAGGCTGTCGGCCGGCAAGTATCGCAAGATCACCGGCAACGAAGCAGTCGCAATGGGCTTGGCCGTCATGGCTAAGCTGTCCGGCAAGACAGTCGTCTTCAGCGGGTACCCGATCACGCCGGCAAGCGACATCTTGCACGACCTGTCAGCGTTCAAGCACTTCGGCGTGAAGACGTTTCAAGCGGAAGATGAAATTGCTGCGATGGCTGCCTGTGTGGGGTCCGCTTTCGCAGGAGAGCTGGCAGTCACAGCCAGCAGTGGTCCCGGCATCTGCCTGAAGGGCGAAGCGATGGGTCTGGGAATGATGACCGAATTGCCAATGGTCATCATTGACGTGCAACGCGGTGGGCCGAGCACCGGCTTGCCGACCAAGACTGAGCAATCCGATTTGTTGCTCGCGATGTACGGCCGCAATGGCGAGTCGCCGCTGCCAATCATCGCCGCGAGTGGCCCTGGCGATTGCTTCTCGATGATTCAAGAGGCATTCCGCATCGCCACCGAGTTCATGTGCCCGGTGATCTTCCTCTCCGACGGCTACATCGCCAACGGGGCCGAACCGTGGCAAATCCCGAAGGTGGAGGACTTGCCGCGATTGAAGATCGAACACATCACCGCTCCGAACGGTGAGAATGGCGAATACCTGCCGTACAAGCGGAACGAAAAGCTCGCTCGCCCGTGGGCCAAGCCAGGCACAAAAGGTTTAGAGCACCGAATCGGCGGACTCGAAAAGAAGGACGTCACCGGCAACATCGATTACTCGCCGAAGAATCATCAGCACATGACCAACACGCGAGCTCAAAAGATCGCGAACATCGCCAATTTCATCCCCGAGCAAACGGTCGATGGTCCGGCGTCTGGCAAGGTGCTCGTGATCAGTTGGGGCGGGACTTTCGGAGCCGTTCGCACGGCCGTTCAACAATCCCAGGCTGCGGGGAAATCGGTCGCTCACACGCACCTGAAATACATGAACCCACTTCCGCGCAATCTCGGCACGATTCTGAAGAGCTACGAGAAAGTGCTCGTGCCGGAACTCAACTGTGGTCAGTTGCGACTGCTGCTCCGCAATCAGTACCTCGTCGACGCCCAAGGCTACAACAAGATCGAAGGCAAGCCGTTCTTGGTGAACGAGCTCGTCAATGTCATCAACGAATTCCACGGCTGATGCCCGGATCTGAAATTCGAAATCTCAAATTTGAAATTTGAAATCTGAAATTAGAAAAAAGGTAACACCGAGATGTCCGTCGATCTCCCCACTCTTCCCGTTCAGCCCCTGCAGTCGAAAGATTTCGCCAGCGATCAAGAAGTTCGCTGGTGCCCTCGCTGCGGCGACTATTCGATTCTTGCCCAGATGAAGAAGGTGCTGCCGACGCTGGGTATCCCGAAAGAGAAATTCTGCTTTGTTTCCGGCATCGGCTGCTCCAGCCGCTTTCCGTATTACGTCAACACCTACGGTCTGCATGGCATTCACGGCCGCGCACCAGCGATTGCGACTGGCGTTAAGCTCGCCAATCCAGAGCTACAAATCTGGGTTATCACCGGCGATGGCGACGCCTTGTCGATTGGCGGCAACCACTTCTTGCACGCGATCCGCCGCAACATCGACATGAAGGTGATCCTCTTCAACAACCAGATTTATGGTCTGACCAAAGGCCAATACTCACCGACCAGCCCGCTTGGCCAGAAGAGCAAGAGCACGCCATACGGCTCGATCGACCACCCGCTCACGCCGCTGTCGGTCGCGATCGGAGCCGAAGCCACGTTCGTCGCCCGTTCTGTCGATGTGGACATCAAGCATCTCACAATGGTTCTCGAACGAGCCGCACACCACAAAGGGACGGCCTTTGTCGAGGTCTATCAAGACTGCAACGTTTTCAATAACGGTGCCTTCAGCTACGCCACCGAAAAGGAAACTCGCAGCGACAGCATCGTCTACCTTGAACACGGCAAGCCGTTGATCTACGGCAAGAATCGTGACAAAGGGATTCGAGTCGCCGAAGGCAACCGCGTGGAGATCGTCCAACTCGGTGGTGACGTGAAGGAAGACGACTTGCTCTTCCACGACGAGAACACTCCGGAGCCGTCGCTCGCGTTTCTGCTGTCCCGGATGAGGCATCCAGAATTCCCAGAACCGATGGGCATCTTCCGAGCCGTCGAACGCCCGACCTACGACGAGTCCGTCACGAAGCAAGTCGAGGCGGCCCGTGCCAAGCTCGGCGAGGGTAACGTCGAGAAACTGCTCAATAGCGGCGACACTTGGTTCGTCAATTGAAAGTGAAATAGCGGCGATCGGCTGTCGGCATCCTGCTTTCGGCCGAACTCCGTGAGTCGAATTCCGATCGCCGTTATCCCACTTTTTCATTATGGCTCAACCAGCGATCCTACTGGTCGGCGATTGGCAACGCACGGAGATGTTGCCGATCCGTGATTGGGTCGACTCACTCGGATCGCGGGGCATCGTAGAGCAATTCAATCATCTGCCCACCGAGATGATTGACCCGCCTGATCTAGTCATCGTCTGCCAATCTTGGCCGGATGAGTTGACTGCCGAAGCAGTCTCCGCCGCACTGGGCCGCTGGCCGCTCGCTTTGTGGGTCTGCTGTTATGGAGCTTGGTGCGAGTCGGACGGCCGCACGCGCACGATCTGGCCGATCAGCGTGAGAGTTCCCGTACGCGAAGCCGTGCCCCGTTTGGATCACGTTTGGCAGATCCTTTCCGAACAGCGAGGCGAACCCTTGCCGCTCACCGCTTCGCGCGATGAAGCGTTTGCGTTCGATCACTGCTCCGGCAGCTTCATTTCCGCCAATCTGAGCGATACTCTGAACCGTTAATCGCTCGTCCTCGAAGTCCACACAAGGCTTTCGCATGTTTCCACGACTGACGTATTGCGCTTTCCTCGCTCTCTTACTGAACTGTACGAGCAGCCTGATCGCTCAAGATCGCCCGGCGGTATCGGCCGACGACGTCGCGTTCTTTGAGAAAGAGGTCTTGCCGATCCTCAAAGCCAATTGCTTCGCCTGTCATGGCTCGGAGAAAAAGCTTCAAGGCGGGCTGCGACTGACGAATCGCGACGAGATTCTGAAAGGTGGCGAGAGTGGTCCCGCAGTCGACTTGAAGAAGCCAGCAGATAGTCTGCTAATACAAGCGATCAATTACGACGGCCTGATGATGCCGCCGAAGGGCCGATTGCCGAAGTCGCAAATCGACACGCTGACGAAGTGGGTTACGCGCGGGCTTGCGTGGTCGGACAAAGCAGCCGCTGGGGCCACGAAGAGCCATGGTGTTCCGGTCGTCGATGATGAAGCTCGAAACTTCTGGGCGTTCCGCCCGGTCGTGCGGCACGATGTCCCAGCGGTAAAAGACGAGCAGTGGCTGCGGACACCAATTGACGCCTTCATCCTCGCGAAACTCGAAGCCAACGGCGTTTCCCCTGCACCGCCTGCCTCGAAAGAGACGTTGCTGCGGCGGCTGTTCTACACACTGACAGGCTTGCCTCCTTCGCCGAAGGATGTGGCCGAGTTCGCCAACGACCAGTCGCCAGATTCTTACGAGAAAGTCGTCGATCGGCTGCTCGAATCGCGGCACTACGGCGAGCACTGGGCGCGGCATTGGCTCGACCTCGTCCGCTATGCCGAGTCCAACAGTTTTGAACGGGACAACCCGAAACCGTTCGTCTGGCGGTATCGCGATTATGTCATCCGCTCGCTGAACGCCGACAAGCCCTATGACCAATTCATCCGCGAGCAACTGGCCGGCGATGAACTCGATGAAGTCACCCCCGATTCGATCATCGCCACCGGCTACTACCGGCTCGGCTTGTGGGATGACGAACCGGCCGATCGGCCGCTGGCGTTTTACGATGGGTTGGATGACATCGTGGCGACCACTTCGCAGACGATGCTCGGCCTGACGGCCAATTGTGCCAGGTGCCACGACCACAAGATCGACCCATTCACGCAGCGCGACTACTATTCGCTGCTGGCATTCTTTCACGGCATTAAGCCATACGGCGGCGATAACGAGATTCTACGATTCATTGGAGACTCCGCCGCTCGTGAGCGGCAAGCGGCTGCGACTGCCGACTGGGAAGCCAAGTTAGCCGACGTGAGGAAACAGATTGTCGCCGTCGAGGATGCGTTCAAGGACAAACTTCCCGGCGGTGAGATCGACGATTTCAAGTTCGACGGCAAGCGTCGCGAGATCCTTCGCAAGCAACGCGGCAAGCTGATTTCAAAAGAAAACCACGACAAGTATGAGTCGTTGCACCGGGAGCGTGGCGAACTCGAACGTCGTCGGCCACGCTCTCTTGAACAAGCCTTGTGCGTCAAAGAAGAGGGCCGACCGCGCGACACGTTTCTCTTGCTGCGAGGCAATCCACAGTCGCAAGGTGATCGGGTCGAACCGGCGTTCCCATCCGTGCTGCTCGCGGCAAACGCCAAGCCATCTGAGTTGCCCACACGTCGCGAAGTCTCGGAATCCTCCGGCCGCCGTCGAGTGCTCGCCGATTGGATCGCGAGTCCGTCGAACCCGCTGACCGCGCGGGTGATGGTCAACCGCGTCTGGCAGTTCCACTTTGGTCGCGGCCTCGTTCGGTCGTCGAGCAACTTTGGTTACATGGGATCGCCGCCAACGCATCCCGAATTGCTCGACTGGCTCGCCAGTGAATTCGTTCGCACTGGTTGGAAGCTCAAGTCGCTGCACCGGCTGATCGTCATGTCGAATGCGTTTCGGATGTCGAGCCAGCCCACGGATTCCAAATCTCAAGTCTCAAATTTGAAATCGAGAGATTCCGATCCAGAAAACGATTGGATCTCGCACTTCGATTTACGTCGCCTCTCCGCCGAAGAGGTCCGCGATTCCATACTTTCTGCTTGTGGGAATTTGAACCTCAATAAGACCGATGGACCGAGCGTCTATCCGGTGATCCCGCGCGAGGTGCTCGCTGGTCAGTCCGTGCCGGGACGCAATTGGGAGAAATCAACTCCCGAAGAAGCGGCTTCGCGCAGCGTGTTCGTTCACATCAAGCGTTCGTTGGCTGTGCCGCTGTTGTCGGCGTTCGATGCGGCTGATCCCGACTCACCATGCCCCGCGCGATTTGCGACAACTCAACCCGCGCAGGCGCTGGCGCTCATCAACAGCACTTTTGCAAACGAACAAGCCGCTCTCTTCGCCAGTAACCTCCGCCGCGAGGCTGGCGACAATATGGTGACCTGTGTGAAAGCAGGACTGACTCGTGTCTTGCAACGCTCACCAACCGAACGAGAGATCGCTCGCGGTGTGAAGTTCATCGAAGACAATATCCAGCAGGAAAAGGTTTCGGCCGAAGAAGCTCTGCGGCGATTTTGTCTGCTGGCGATCAACCTTAATGAGTTTGTATATCTCGATTGAGTTTCTCTTGGCCTTCTGTGTTTGAAACCTTCTAACACAGAGAACACGGAGTCGGAGGAAACGTGATGCTTGCCAATTTCTGTGGCCGAACACGACGTGAGTTCTTGTGGCAGTCCGGAGCCGGGTTCACTGGAGTTGCGCTGGCCGGATTGCTCGACCAGCCGTTCTTTGCACAAGCGGCTGGCGGAAAGACGGCGTTCGCAAATCCGCTGGCACCGAAGAAGCCCCACTTCGATGCACCCGCTAAGAGCGTCATTTTTCTCTACATGTATGGTGGTCCTAGTCATATTGACACATTTGATTATAAGCCGTCGATGATTGGCCGCGATAACCAGACGATCGCGGTTAAGACCTTTGGGCGAGGTGGAAAGAAGAACCAAGGGCGGATCGTCGAGCCGCGTTGGAAGTTTCAGCAGTACGGACAGTGCGGTCATTGGGTCAGCGAGCTGTTTCCGAATCTCGCGAAGCATGTGGATGACATCGCGTTTCTGCATTCGATGACGGCCGACTCGCCGATTCACGGCTCGGCGATGTTGCAGATGAATACCGGCAAGGTGCAGAGCGGTTCGCCGTGCATCGGTTCGTGGATGAATTACGGACTCGGCACCGAGAACGAAAATCTTCCCGGCTTCGTGGTGATGCTCGACCCGCGCGGCGGTCCGATCAGCGGTGCGAAGAATTGGAACAGCGGCTACATGCCAGCGCAATATGAGGGAACCATCTTCCGCTCGCAGGGGACGCCGATTCTCGATCTGGCTCGACCGGCAGAATTGAGCGAGGCCGGTCAACGGCGATTGCTCGATACGCTGCGCGAATTCAATGAGGACCACGCGATGCGGCTGGGCAACGATTCCAAACTGGCCGCTCGCGTGGCCAGCTACGAGCTGGCGTTCAAGATGCAGTCGTCCGCGCCTGAAGCGGTTGATTTCGCAAAGGAACCGCAACACATCCAAGAGATGTACGGCCTCAATGACAAGCGTTGTGGCACGGTTGCTCGGCAATGCTTGCTGGCACGGCGGTTGGTCGAACGGGGCGTGCGATTCGTGCAGATTTACTCTGGCGGAGCACACAACGACGATAACTGGGACGCCCACGGCGATCTCAAGCACAACCATGAATTGCACGCAGGCGAGACGGATCAACCGATCGCCGCGCTGCTGACCGACCTCAAAGCTCGCGGCTTGCTCGACTCCACGCTGATCGTCTGGGGTGGCGAGTTCGGCCGGCAACCGACCGCCGAATACGAGAAGGGGACTGGCCGCGATCACAACGCTTACGGATTCACGATGTGGGCCGCTGGCGGTGGCGTCAAAGGAGGCATTTCCGTCGGCACGACGGATGAACTCGGTAGTGCGGCGGTTGAGAAACCGTTCCACGTCAAACATTTGCACGCCACGATGCTGCATCAACTCGGTCTCGATCCGGATCGGCTGACGTACTTTTATGGCGGCCTCGATCAGAAACTGGTCGGCGTTGAAGGAGCCGAACCGATCCGTGAGATCATGAGCTGATCCCCGCTGCGGTCCATCATTCTGTTCCCCATGATTTTGCCACAAAAGTTTTGGGCAAAATCATGGGAAACAGGATCATTTAGGCGGGCGGTTCGGGCGGCTTCTTTTTTGAGGCACGTTTCCGGGGCGTGAGTTGCAGCCACGAGTCGAGTTGTTTGCTGAGGTCGTCCAGACCGACGACGCGGGGTGTGACGTTGAACTCGGCTTCGGCGGGGGAGTTGGCGGACGATGGGAAGTTGAGTCGCAAGACTTCCTTTTCGAGGTTCTGCATCCAGGCGGGAAGCTCGATGCCGGAGCCGGTGCTGTCGGCGAGGTAAGCGTCGATCTCGCGGCGCAGACTGTCGAAGGACGGCGACTCGGCACGTTGAGCTTGAGCGTCGGCCACCACTTGCGGGAGGTGTGCGAGCATCCGGTTCACGGCCAGCGGCTTCGTGAAATGCTCATTGAGTCGATCGCTGACGGCGGGGAGCCTCATGCCGTATTTGCGCTCGGCGGCGTTCAGGCGGCGAAGATGTCCGGCGGCGGATTCACGGGCGCGTTTCTCGAAACTGCGCTCCCAGGCAGCGACAGCCTCTTGCAGGTTGCCATGACAGAGGACTTGGTGGGCCAGGTTCAGCGGCGTGAAGTTCCAAGCGTCGCGGTCGTAATCTGCTTCGACTCGCAGGAAGTCGAGCAGGAAGAAAAACTTCTCGCCGTAGTCGGACTGAGTCGTGGTTGTATTGTATTCCAAGAAGCGGTCGAACTTGTCGACGACCGTCATGTAGATCAGTTCCAGCACATGCACAACGTGATCGGTTTCGATTGCTCCGTTATCGAGGGCTTCCAAGAGCGGACTGGGACGCAACGGGTCTTGCGACTCGGCAAGGAAGTTCAAAAACCACGGAATCCCGTTGTGCAGGATCGCTCGCACGTTGCCGAGCGTCAGCATCTTGGCGTGAAACAGTTCGGCTCCAAACTTGGTAATGAACTCGCGGACTTCGTCCCAGACGGCGTCTCGCTTCATGCTCTCGACGGCTGAAAGCCGCATCGTCGCGCTGTGGCTGACCCATTCCTCGACGAACGGTTTCATCAGACTGTGCAGCAACTCCACCAGTTTTTCTTGCGGAAACGTGCCGTCGTCCCAAGTCGCGGCCGAACGGAGCAGCGCCTCGGCCGAGGATCGGACGGCTGTGCGGAACAGTCGGTCGAATTCGGTGACCGCCATCTCGCCGGGGCGCGACGACTTCTCCATGCGATGCGCGGTTCGCAGCAGATGCCACGTCTCTTTGAGCAGTCCGAATCGCGGGAGTTGCGTGAGCAGGAAGCGGATGTCCGATTGCAGAAGCCGCGCGGCGAGCACCTGCTTCGGGTGCCCACCGACATCGAGCGGCACATACAAGAGCGGCTTGCGGGCGAGCATCGTCAGCAGGCTGGGGAGCGTCGCTTTGACTTCGTCTACATCGCCGCGCAAGACGGCTCGGTACAGCGCGGTCATGTGCAGGTCGTCATTCGCGGCTTTGGATTTCTTACGAGTATCGCCACCGGGCAGGAAGCAACCGAGGCCACGTTCGCCAATGCGGCAGGCCAACTGCGCGGCGATCACCGTTTGCACCATGTAGAGCTTCGTCTGCAATTGCAGGTCGTATTCGACGTTTGAGTCGTGCTCGCCGGAGGGTGTGGCGATCTCGAAGTCCCAGAGCGCTCCCATCAGCTTGCGGAGTCCGTGCTGCATCTCGCCGAGATGTTTGACCCAGCCGCTGATCACCGCTTGCGGGTCTTCGAGGTCGGGCCGGCGAGCCTCTTTCGGATTGCGTTGAAGTCCGGCCGGCGGGTTGCGCATCAAGCAGGCGACCGCCAATTGCCACAACTGCGCTAGCGTGACCGCAAACTTCAACCGTGGCTCCAGGGCCTTGCTGAGGTATTCCATTTCGGTTGAACCGGGGGCAGCACCATCGTCCATCAATTCGCCGGAGACGCCATCGTCCGCGCTGTCTTTGAACGAGACATCTTCGTACGCATTGCGAAACGGATTGTCTTCGTCGTACTCGTCGTCTGGGTCGAGCAGTCCGCCGTCATCGTCATCGAAATCACCGAGTTCATCGTCGAGCGATTCCTGCTTCGGCTTCTTCTTTTTCTTGGGCCGATCATCGGCTAGTCCGTCGAGCACGGGTACTTCCCAGAACTCGCCGGCGTTGACTTCGAGATAGGAGAAGAACCGTCGAATCAACGGCCAGCGGTCAGGGCTCGTCGTTCCGCCTTTCGGCGGTTCCTCGGCGGTTGCTTCTCCATCCGCTGACCGCCTAAAGGCGGGACTAAGAACGTCCGGTTCGGCGGTGACTTGCGTCATCCATTCGGTCAGCAGCGCGGGCAGCGAATACGAGCCGGACTCGATGCCGACCTCTTCGTTTTGGCTGAGCCATTGCATCAACAGCGCCATCGCCGCGACGTAGTCTTCTTTTTCGAGCAACGCCTTCACGACGAGAGCATACGACTTCGCGGTTGTGAAGCGGTCGATGTGTCGCCGCCAAAAGCTGACGTCGCCCGCCGCTTCGCCCGCCGCTCGCCATTCGGAGAGGACGTCGGCGACGTGCGTGGCGGATTCCCAACTCTCGCGTCCCGCGACGTGCGGCATGTCTTCGACGGTGACGCTCGCGAATTGATCCCAATACTCGGCGAACGTGCGGAAGCAGTCAGACAACCGGCGTGTGAGTTCGCGATCGCCCTGTGCGGCGGACTCGCCCAACGCTCGTGAGTAGACCGAGAGGTATTGCTCGACGATCGACAGTAACTCTTCCAACCGCTGATCGGGGATGCTGTCCTCACGCGACGAGAACAACGGGAACAGACCTTGAAAACCGAGGATGTTCCACGGATCGGGGAACGCTCCGCATTCGATGCCCCGTTTGAAGTGGTCTTCAATCTCCGCGATCAACGACACTGCCGGCAGAAGCTCGCCGGAACTGAGATGCCGATGCGCGGCGGTCATCCGCCAATGGACTTCGCAGGCGAAGCGTGCGGCGACCGACGGGATTACGGCTGCGGTTTCTCGGGCGGCCTGCGGTCGGCCCAGCATCGCGTACAACCCAGCGAGATGCCGGTATTGAATTTGTCTCGCCCCGTAATTCGCGAGATACAAATTCAGCGACTGCCGCACATGCCCGAACGGCTGCTGCGTTTTCTTGGCGGCGGATTTCAGACGTTGTCCGCGCTCCCCTTTCGCATCGTCCAGCAGCCGTTCGTAAAAGGCATCGCGCTGCCGAGCAACACGCGGCAGCAGTGAGGTCAGGGTAATCGTCGAGTCGTGTGTGTCCGGACCCGAACCGCTGATCGCCGAAGCCATCAGCATTGTGCCGCACAACACCGAGGCCGCGTCAAACAGCGATTCCTCCGGCGGTTGATCTGTCTGCTCGGCCATCCAATTCAGCAGCGAGTCCAGGATGATCTTCCGCAAAATGAACCGGCGGAAATTCCCCTTGTTGTCGATGAAGTGCGGATCCCATTCGCCGAACATGTAGTTCGTGCGTTTGTAAACCGGATGGTTGTGGTCGTGAGCACGCACGTCGCAGGCAATCTCGTCCAGATTCCGCAGATCGAAGTAGGCGTTCTGCAACAGGTTCGCCGGCACTCCCTGCATCAACTCCATCGTCTTCGTGATGAGTTCCTGATACGGCCCGCGACCCGCACCGACTCCTTGGAAATAGATCGGCACCGGCCGAAAACGCTCTTTGGGATACGGCTCCATCTTGCGGTCGTTATCAAGAATTGCGACCGGACGGAAACCAATGAAGTCGTTGAGTGAATCGAGCGCTCCGCTGACAATCCGCTCGGTCTCTTCCCACGGCGAACCTTGAGCCAGCACCGCCTCAAACAACCGAGCGAGAAACAATGGCTGCTGGAAGTCGGCGTCGCTGAGATGGAAGAGCAAGTCCCCATGATGCTGCCGATACGCCGGCCAGAGATCATGGAACGTCAGCTTGAGCACCGCTCTCGCCTGTGCCGAATCCTTAAACGCCGCCGAAGTCGTTTCGAGTTCGCCAAGCCGAGCGAGCAGCGCCGCCTCAAACGAACCCCACGGATTTGGCCAGCCCCACTCCGGATGGCAGCGATTCAGCCGATCCTGAAACTTCACATCCGGCTTGCCGCCGGAGAAATTCAGATATCCGAGAATGTCCTGAAACCCGCTGGCCAAAGCGGCGGTCGGGACATCTTTGGAGACATTGGGTGCCAGAGCGTTCGGCAAACTCTCCGGTTCAGAGGGAGTTGCCTCAGCGGCATCCCCGGTTGGCTGGCTTCCCGACATAAACGATGTGATTCCCGGCAGGCTCAGAAAAACGATTCGGTCGGCAGTTTCGCGAACGGTCGAAGGGTTGGGAAGGATGACACATCCGCGTCCCAAAGGTCACACCAGACCGGCGAACTTGAGCACCCCCATCACGCCAAGGAATGAGAAGTACACGCCGCCGAACGCCATCAGCACGCGGATAAGGAGACTGGGGCGGATTTCGCGTGGGAGCAGGATCGTGTTGACGGCGATTGTGTGCCAGCAACTGAACGCGAACGCGAAGTTGTAGCCGGTCGTTGCCAGTTGAAAGACTTTGGCCGCTCCGCTGCCGGCAAACCAAATGATCGAGAGGCACGCGACGGCGTACGCGACCAACACGCCGAAGTAGACGTACTTGATGAACTTCGTATCGAGCACTCGGAGTTGCGGAAGCGCCGTCCAGCAGACATCGACCCAGCGACGAACGAAACCATCCACGGTCGAAATCATGCTCGTCATCAGCACGAGAAAACCGCAGAACAGAGTCGCAATGCGCAGCCCCGACGACCAGCTTGGCCCGGTCAACCACGACATCGACGGCTGAGCGGCCAAAGTTCCCTCGTTCGGGGTCAACGCCGTTTTCGCCATCCCCTCCGAAGTCATCGCCGCCACGAGATCCCCATCGACCTCCATGCCGCGTTGCAGAAAGCCGACGGACAAGATGCTTGGCAAAGAGACTCCGATCAAGCAGGCCATCATCCACACACAGATTTGATCGCGAGCCACATGCCGATACCAACCTCGCCAACGTGGCAGCGATTCCTCCGTCACTTGAAAGACGCAGCCAACGTGCGACAACTCAATGCCGTGGCCGCCGACGATGCTGGGAATCGCCCCGACATGATGTCCCATGCCCCAGCCTTGGTCGCGAGTGAAATTGCTGATCGGGGTGTTAGTCAGTCCGCCGTTGCCGGCGATCGCGGCCAATCCGGCGATAAAGCCGATCAGCGCCCAATCGACTTTCGGCAACCGGCCCTCGGTGAGCAGTGAGATCACGAAGTTATCGATGTTGGGACCGTCCCCTTTGCCATCTCCGTCTTTGTCCACAAACTTGATCGGCTTGCCGTTGGAGTCTTTCTCCCACGCGTCCGGTTTTCCGTCACCGTTGGTGTCCACCGACTTCGGTAGCGTCTCGACGACATCCAGGTGGCCATCGCCGTCGAAGTCTTCGCCGGGATCGAGCGTGCCGTTTTCATTGCGATCCTCGCCGGTACTGATCGGCACTGTGCCGACCTTGAAAAGCCCCGACGCAATCTCAAACCAGTGGGATGGCCGCGAATAGACCGCCGACACGAACAGCAGGAAGCCGATCACAATCACCAGCTTCGCGGACATGATGACTTTCAGCGAGTTGAAGACCTTGCCACCGATCAACAGCGGAAAGACGCACAGAAAGAAGATGCCGGTCGAGACAAACTTGTGGAGCCACCAGTGCGTGGTCTCTGGCTCGAATTTGACGATGAACATCTTCTCGACGACGACCGCCGCGTTGACCACGAGGTACGGGAAGATCGCTCCCCAATCGAGCACCACATAAAACACCAGCCAGAACATCGGATGCGGCGGGATGCGAAACTTGCCCGTGAAGATCGGCTCGCCCGTGTAGAGGGCATACCGGCTGATTTCGATGTTGTAGAGCACCTGCACCAGGATGCTGACGGTCGCGACCCACAGCAGTGCCGCTCCGTACTTTGCCGTCACGGCCGGGCCAGAGAGCCACTCACCGCCGCCGATGGCTGAGGCTCCCATCACCAGTCCCGGCCCGATCATCGCCAGCAGGCTTTGTCGCGTAAAAATGGGCGCGTCGATCAATTTTCCCGTCGTCCAGCGTGGCATGACTTTCGAACCGGGATGCGGAGCCTCAAACGCAGCGGCGGACGACGACGGAGATTGATCAGCCATGGAGTGAACCCAATTCGTTGGTGAGCCGGAGGGCGTCAGCCCCCGGACAGCGACGTCAATGTCCGGGGGCTGCCGCCCTCCGGCTCGCTGGGACAACTGACTTCATAAAGTCGGATGACGATATCCCTGCCCTCTCGCTCTTGCCAGCGTCCGCGATTCAATGTTCGGCGGAACCGGCCGGAGGAAACTGACTTCTGAGCAAGCCTCGGATTGGGTTCAACCGCTTGCGAGTCTGCGCCGATGTTATGGGTCGTAGCGGTCACAGCGACGGCATCGCCGCCGCATCGGCATTTGTTGCCGACCACTGCAAGGGGGGATCATGACGCAGGCGATCGCAGCCTGGTCGTCGACTGAGGACGATGCGCTTCGCCATCGCTGGCTGAAGGTGTCGCAATCGGTGGGTCTCCCGCGGGTTCACGAACTCGACGGAGCACCATGAGTCGCCGACACAGACACAACACCGAGAAGGTGTCGCTGTTTCCGTTTCTTGACGTGCTGGTCTGCACGATGGGATCGCTGATCTTGTTGCTGTTAGTCGCAACGAGTCGCATCCGGACTGCCGCCGTCGAGCAAGCGAAACAAGCTGCGATGCAGGAGCGGCTGAAGTCAGAAGAAATTCCGACACCGGTCCCGCCGCCGATCGTCGCCAACGCAGATCCGGAACCCGAAGACAACGCTACTCCGGAATGGCAAACGCGGGTCGAGCAACTCACGGGGGAGCGCGACGCGCTGCGGGATCAGCTCTCGCAGTTGAAGAACGGCCTAGCAACGGCTCAGTCGGCCGCGATGCGTACCAAGGTCAAGGCCGCGTCGACCGAGGATCGACTCAAAGAAATCCGAACACAGCAGGAAGCAGCGGCCTCCGAGCGACAACAGATGCAAGCGGAGATCGACTCGCTGCAAAGTGATTTGACCGACGCCGAACTGCGATTGGCGAAGGCGGCCGAGCGTCAGAAGACCGCAAAGAGCAAGTTTGCGTTTCTCCCATTCGATGGCCGGACCGGCACGACCAAGCGGCCCATCCTCATCGAATGCACTCAGGATTACATTCGGTTTCTCCCGGAAGACGTCCGGTTGACTCCGGCGGACCTCAATGGTTTCACGTCCGGCTTCAATCCGTTGCTGATCGCGTCTCGCGAGCTCGTCTACTATTGGAAAGCTTACGAACGAGTTCACTCGGCCGACGCCGACCCAGCCAAAGAATCCGAGGCGTTCGAGTCAGAGTTGGCTGCACTCAACGATCGAGAGCGCGAGCCGTATGTGTTGTTGCTGGTTCGTCCAAATGGAGCCGTCGCGTTTCACATCGCGAAGGGCTTGCTGTCACAGCTTAAGGTGCCACACGGCTACGAGCTCATCACCGATGACATGGAGATCGATTCGTCCAATCCCGATCCCGAAGCCAAACAAATCTGCCAGGCCGCAGTCACGCAGGTTTTGGCCGAACGCGACAAGTTGACGCTGGCTCTGGCCCGCAATCGCGACCAGCAGCGCGAACAACTTCAACTCGATCCGGAAGCTCGGACGTTCGTGCCGAAGGAGACTGACGGTTCGGCGACCGGATTCAATCGTCCGAAATCCATACCGCGACCGTTAGGGAGCGGCTCGGAACGTCCCAGCGGGCCACTCCCTAACGGTCGCGGCACGGATTCTCTCAGCAACACCGCGAAAAATGGCGCGTCAGAAACCGGGGGGCTGAAGCCCAATGGCGCTCGCTCTGTGAGCGGCACGGCGCTAGCCGTCGGTGATTCGCGGGAAAACGTTGATCCCGAATCACCGGTGGCTATCGCCAAACCGCTCAAAGCGAGTACCGGGGGGCTGACACCTCCCGCTCGCCAGCAGCGCGCGGGAGGATCTCAAGTCGCGCAGACTGGTCGCCCCCAACTTGACGACGAACCTTCCGAAGAGCCTCTGCCGCAGTCCAATGCGCGACGCTACGAGAACGACGACTCGAAGCCGTTTCCTTTCAATGGCGAGCGAGCGAAGCCAGCGCCCTCTAAGGACGCCGGTCCCGCAGCCTCTGCAAACAAATCCAACACGCCGCGTCCCAGCTCACGACCGAGCAATGATCCTCGCGCCGCCAACAACTCGACAAACGGTTCGGCCAGCAACGGCAATCTCGCGAAGATGAAGCGACGATACTTGATGCCTCGTTCCGGCATCGGACTCGAAAAAGCGATCACGATCCGCATTTCGTTCAAGCGTGTGATGATCGGCGGCGAATACGAAATCCCTGTCGAAGCTGGCGTGAGGACCGAAAGTCTGATCGACCGCGTCTTGATCGCGATGGACCGTGTGCAGTCCGGCTGGCCGAGTGCCGGCGAAGGATATCACTGGGTGCCGACGATCAAGTACGAGGTGATCCCCGGTGGCGAACAGACTCATCAGCGATTGAACTCCGCGCTCTTTGATCTCGGCCTTCAGTCGAATGTGGAGTACCTCGACTCCGATCCCGACGTGGGGCAGGCTGCCAGCCAGCCTCGTCAGAAGCGGCAGGCTGGCAGCCTGCCCTATGGCGGCGGAGGTGCGCGATGAGCCGCCGCAAGCCGCGTGAAGAGATGGAATTTGGCTCCGACTCGTTTCTCGATGTCGTCGCCAATGTCGTCGGCATTCTGATCATCTTGATGGTCCTGGCTGGAATTCGAGCCAAGACCGCGCCAGTCAACCTCGCCGAGGAAGCACCGGAAGCGACGCCGGTCGCAACAACACCGCCGGTCTTGATCGCGGCAGAGCCATTGGACGAGGAAGCCAAGGCCGCTCGTCAACGCGAACTCTCCGTGCTGCAATCGCAGTCGGATTCCTTGCAGGAAGAACTGGATCACTTACGTCAGGCCACCGATGCCGAAGAAACGAAGTTGACGGAACTGCAATCGCAAGACGCCGTGCAGCGGAATCGTTTCACAGCACTGAAATCGAACCTCGAAGGAGAGGCCGCCGCGTTGCGGGACAAACAGCAAGAGACGGACGTGTTAGAGGCCGCGCTCCATGCCGCGCGAGTGCGGTTGAAGAAGCGAAAGGCGGAGGTCGCCGCCGCCGAGAAGCAGCCGAACCGCGTCGAGAAACTGGAACATCGCATCACTCCGGTCAGCCGAGTCATCACCGAGAACGAAACCGAGCTGCACTTTCGCTGTCAGAGCAATGTCGTCACGGCCGTGCCCATCGAAGAATTGGTGGATCGCATGAAAGCCCAGATGGAGCGGCAGCGTGAGGTCATCCTGCGACTGAAGAAATACTCCGGTTCCGTCGGTCCGGTGCGCGGCTGGAACCTCAACTATGTGATCGAGACGCAGCAACTTCTCGGCATGGTGAAAGCCAGTGTGTCGCAATTTGAACTCCAGCCCGAACCTGACCTGACCGGTGAACGGAGCGAAGTTGCGTTGCGCCCCGATTCCGCGTTCCGCAACGAACTCCGCAAAGCCGAGCCGGGCAGCACGCTCACTTTCTGGGTCTATCCCGACAGTTTCGTTTTGTTCCGCAAACTTCAGGCTCTCGCACATCGCGAAGGCTTCACCGTCGCCGCTCGCCCGCTGCCCGAAGGGACGCCCATCATGGGTTCGCCCAACGGCAGCCGATCGGCGGCACAGTAACGTAGGTCAGCCTTTCCGGGCTGACCTGTGAGACCATCGACCATCTATTCCGCGATTGGGTCAGGCTGGAAAGCCTGATCTACGAAAAAAGGGACTACCGCATGTCGTCATTGCCGCCAACCACTCGTCGTCACGGGCTGGATTTCTCGTTCATGCTGGGAGTCGCCGCGACGGCCGGCTTCTACGCGATGGTCTTCTTCACGCCGCTGCGGAATACGATGCTCTATACCTACACGACGGAGCATGCCGTCGAGTACGTCATCGTCGCGCTCTTCTGCTGGGGCCTGATGGATGTGCTGATGAAGGTCATCGCCTTCCCGAAAGAAAGCCTCGCACTGCGGCACGAATGGCTGCCTCAGCGCAATGGCCGCGAGCCGGTGGCCAACGCACAGGTCTTGTTGGACAAAATTCGTTCGCAGCCACAATGGCTGCAAGACTCGAAGGTCGGCAGACGTCTTATCGCGGCGTTGGGCTTCGTGACCGAGAAGGGTACGGCCGACGACTATCGCGAGCATGTGCAATACCTCGCCGATCTCGATGACGAGAACTCGCACTCCAGCTACGGCTTGATTCGCTTCGTGGCTGGCGTCTCGCCAGTGCTGGGCTTCCTGGGCACTGTAATTCACTTCGGCACGGCTCTGAGCGGCATTTCGTTCGACGACTTGGTCGAACGCCTGCCGGGCGTCGTCAGCGAGATGGGTTCCGCGTTCAATACGACAACGTGTGCCCTCGCGGCGGCGATGACGATGATGTTCGCGCTATTCGTGTGCGAACGGATCGAACGGGGCATCATCCACGCGATTGACCGCCTCATCGAACGCGAACTACTCAATCGCTTCGAGATCAAAGACCCCAGCATCCTGCCGTTCCTGTCGGTCGTGCAGTCCGCCAATCAAGAGGCGTTGGCTTCGATCGAGGCAACGCTCAAAGGCCAAATCGAAATCTGGAACCGCACGCTCGGTGCGCTGTTCCAACGCTTCGACCAACGCCAGCAGCATGAATTGCAATCTTGGCAAGCCGCATTGGATGTCCTTCAGCAGCGGCACGAGGCGTACGACAACAACCTCGAAGAGCGGCTCCATCAGTCGCTGGTCATGGTCGACGACAAGCAAGAGCAACACCTGTCGCTCATTCAGACGACCGTCGAGAAAGCGGTGGCCGTGCGCGACGACTTCGCGGGGCTGGCCCGATCGTTGGAAACGATCGCTCGCGGCGAAGGCAAGCTGGCGGAGACTCAAGCGGTGTTGTCCGACAACCTCCGCGTGCTGCGCGAGACGCAGCAGATCGACGAGGCATTGCATGGCCTCACCGCCGCCATCCACTTGCTGACAGGCCGCCACGGTTTTCCAGGCACGCGCGGGGTCGCGGCAGCCTGACAGGTCGCACCGAGCCAAGAGTGATATCTATTGGGGCACAGATTGAGTTTGCGTTTCAGTCCCAAAGGGACGCAACTCGAAAGCCCAGGGCGACAGCCCTGGGAAACAATCACAATCGGCGACCGTAAGGCCCAACGGGCCGTGACCTGGTTGCGGCCCGTTGGGCCTTCTCTGGGATTGTTTCGCGACTTGTCCTCAGGGCTATCGCCCTGGGCTTTCGAGTTGCGCCGCCTTACGGCTGAACCGCAGGCACAATCTTCACGCCCCATGGAATTCATGATTGCTGAGACATTTGAATCAGCGACTGTCGGAAACCACCTTCGCGGGATCAAGAACGACATGCCGCACGCGCTGGCGTTTCCAGGTGTAGGTGATGTGGACTAGTCCGTCGGCGGCTTGAATGATCGCGGGGTAGCTGTATTCGCCCGGTTCGCTTTCGAGGACCAACGTGGGTTGCCAGTCCTTGCCGTCTCGTGAGACCGCGACGTTGAGCGGTGAGCGGCCTTTCGGCGTGTGGTTGTAGACGATTAAGTGTCGGCCATCTTTGAGCGTGACCGCATCGGTCCCGGCATTCGGATTCGGAAGAGAGGTTGCCGTCAGCGGTCCCCAGGTGCGGCCCAAATCGTCGGAGGCGACCTGAAATACCTTGCTTTGCTTCGTGCGTCCGACGGCCAACAACTTCTCGCCGCCAAGGAACAAGATGCTTGGTTGAATCGCGCCGATTTCTTTTCCATCGTTGACCGGGCCGCTGCGCTGCCATGTCTTGCCGAGATCGCTGGTTCGCTCGAAGTGAACTCGCCAGCCATCGTGTTCGGTGCTGGAAGCGCAGAGTAAATCGCCATTGGGAAGTTGCACCGGCTTGTTCTTCACGGGGCCGTCAATGTGCTGAGGCAATCGGCGAGGCGTTGACCACGTCGCGCCGTCATCGTCGCTGGTCATCAACATGCCCCACCAGGTGCTGGGACTAGGGCCAACTTTGTAGAACAGCATCAGCGATCCGCGCGTCGGCTGGAACAGCACCGGATTCCAACAGGGATGACGATGCACCGAGCCATCCGGCTTCTCGTACTGCACGCCGTTGGCAACTTCGACCGGCACAGTCCAGCGGCCTTCGACTTGTCGCGTCACCCACACACCGACTTCAGGATGTTTCTCGTACTTCCCACCGAACCACGCGGCCACGAGCGATCCCTTCGTCGTTTCCGCGATGGTCGAAGCGTGACAGCTCGGAAACGGAGCAGTCTCGTAGAGGAACTCGGACTTGAGCACTCCTGGCGGCAGGGATGACTGAGCCACTGAGACCGCCGAAAGGCCGACCATGAAGCAGACTGCAAGAGACGGCGAGACGAAAAATGTTTTCATAATGAAGTTCCTGTGAAAATCGCCGTACCGCGACCGTCAGGGAGCGGCCAGCGCTCAACGCGGCAGGCCGCTCCCTGACGGTCGCGGTACTGCTTCATTCGGCCGGATCAACAACACGATCACGACGGATAACAACGCGACTCCCGCGAACACTCCGAAGATCACGTTCAGCGGTACATCGCGGTCTCGCAACGCGCCGAAGCCCCAATCGGCGAAGCCTCCGCAACTGATGCTGACGAGGTTCATGAATCCGTAACCGGTCGCTCGCAGTTCCGGCCGCACGAGCTGGCAGAGGATTGGCATGTTGTTGCAATCGAAAAAGCCCCAGCCGAGCCCGAACAGCAACAGAAATCCGATCGCCACGCTCAGCGAGCCAGCATTGCCCACACCGAACAACGCCGGCAGGAAAAACGACATGCCAGTCGCGCTGACAAAGATGCGACCGCGGATCGACCGTCGCATCCAGCCGTCTGCCAGCCAACCGCCGACCCCGACGCCGATCAACGAGGCGACTTGCACATACAGAACCGCCGACATCCCAGCCTTACCCTGACCGAGACCGAACTGCTCTTTGAGGATGTCGGGCATCCAATCTTTCACCACCCAGCCCGCCATCGCCGGCAGCGTGAAATACAGCACGAGCAACACGAAACTGATGTTTCCGAACAGCTCGCGAATGGCCGTCCAAGGTGCCGGCTGCGAACGGCTGTCGGCAGATCGCGGTGGATTCCGCAGCAGCACAAAGAGTGGCAGCGCATAGACCACGCCAACAACGCCGCAGGCACTGAAGGCGAACCGCCAGCCAAAGCTTGGATTGTCCGCCACAAAGCCAGAGAAGCCACCAATGATGATCCCGGCGTAGATGCCCATCTGGTGAAAGCCAACCGCGCGCGAGCGGGTTTCGCCGAGATGAAAGTCCGTGATCAACGCCAGCGCGGCAGGAATATAGAACGCCTCGCTGATCCCCATGATCGCGCGGGCCGCAACCAGTTGCTGAAACGATTCCACATGCCCGGTGGCCCAAGTCACGGCGGACCACACGAACAAACTCGCCGCGATCACATGCCGCCGGCTTAGTCGATCCGCCAGATAGCCGCCAACCGGGCTGAGTAGCGCATAGACCCACTTGAATGAACCGAGCACGAACCCCCAATTCGCTTTCGTCGCGATGTCCGGGATGTCGTGCATCATCGACGACTTCATCGCCGCCAGCATTTGCCGGTCGAGATAATTCAGCAACGCCACCGGCACCAGCAGCAGGACGACCAACCAAGCCGTGCTGACCAGCGAATGGGATCGGTTATCAGACATGCGACCCGATCTTTGGAGATTTGATGTTGCGGCTTTTGGACTGCGGTGACTTGTCACCGCTTTGGTATTGCGGCGGAGCCGCTTTTTTCAATGTTTTGCCACGCGACCAAAAAGTCGCTTCGCGACAATGAAAAGCGGTGACAAGTCACCGCACTCCAAATATCAGTACCACGCCGTGGCCAGTTTGCGGCGGAACTCGCCGGCGAGTTCCGAGGCCGGGCCGAGCAAGCCGAGGATCTTGACCATTGCCTCTTTGGCCTGCGGACCAATGCCTGCTTTGTCGCGAGCGATCAATGCCAAGCAGATTTCCAACGCTTCCGTATGCTTGCCCGCCACAGCGAGCGCATCGGCAAGACTGATTTGCAGTGAGCCATCATTCGGATTCGCGGCGGCCGCCCGGCGAGCCTCCTCTACGCCGCCGGATTCTTGAGCGGACGCTCGGACTTCGAGTTCGTCCTTGATCGCCTCCCCTTCCGGTTCCAAGAAGCCGCGCTCTTCGAGTTGCTCAATCAACCGCCGAGCTTCTTCATCGCGGTTTTGAGCCATGATGACTCGGGCCAGCGCGATCTTCAGCACGTCCGCTTTCGGTTCGAGATTCAGAGCCTCGCGGAATTTCACCTCCGCTCCGGCTGGATCGGTCTCTTCGAGCTTCATCCCCGCCATCATCGCCATCTGCGCCGCAGAGGGGAGAAACGTCGCCAACCATTCTCGAATCTGTGCCTCTGGAACCACTCCGACGAATTCGTTGACCAGTTGCCCGTCACGAAACGCCACGACTAACGGGATCGACTGAATCTGAAAGGCTTGAGCGATCTGTGCCTCAACCTCGACGTTGATTTTCACCAACATGAATTTGCCGGCGTACTCATCCGCGAGCCTCTCCAGCACCGGACCAAGCTGCTTGCAGGGCTGGCACGACGGCCCCCAGAAGTCGACGACGACCGGCAGTTCGAATGATTTCTTGATGACGTCCGCTTCAAACGTGGCGGTGGTCGAATCTTTGATCCAGGCAGAGATGGGCATGGTGGGTTCGTTAATCGGTGGGAGGTTATTCAGGGTTGTCAATCAGCTCTTGCAGTCGCGCCGCCAAGTCCGGCGCGAAACGAGCCGGCCAACTGGCGTCAATCAAACCAAGCTCGATCATGTCGCGCAGATGCGTCCGATCCTTGTCGCGAAAGGACGTGAGTTTCATCCGGACCAACGCATCCAGTGCCAGCACTTGAAAGTGGATTCCCGGTCGCGATTCGGTGACATCTGCTGTAGGTGCGGTGTATTCGGGACGCACCTTCTCGCCCGCAAAAAGCAGATGCACGCCGTCTCGGAATTTGGCGTTGGGACCGTCGAGAAAGAAGTCGATCCCCGCTGCGTGGCGATGTTCGAACCCTGCCTTCTCCAAGGCCGCGATGACGGCATCCAGGTCTTGCCGACGGATGAGGATGTCGACGTCCGCCGTGTTTCGCACCGCAGCCTCATCGACTTCCGAGACCCACGCGGCGACCGCGTTGCCTCCGGCCACGGCATATTGGATTCCGGCCGCTGCCAACGCTGCGGCGGCACGGCGCACTCGTTCGCGTACTTTTTCCACGGCTCGCACCATCCGATCGAGGGTGTCGTCACGCATCCGATAATCGGGTGAGGTCATCGCGACCATGAAACCAACCTGCCATTGCCAGAACTATTCATCACCAGCTAGACGCTGGCTTGTCAATGTGGGCACTCTATCGTCCCCGCGTGTGGGATCACAGACCCCATCACGTCCATGCGAACCAGCGAGCAAACAGCCGCTTGACGAATGGCGTCAGCCGTCGCCGAGAAATCTGATCGGCCAGCCGTTTAATGACTTCGCTCTGAGTCGGATAAGGATGAATTGTCTTCGCCAACTCGCCCAAACCGAGCTTCGCGGTCATCGCCAACGTGATCTCGTTGAGCATGTCTCCGGCGTTGGCGGCGACGATTGTCGCGCCCACGATCTGGTCGGTGCCACGTTTCAACAGCACTTTTGCGAAACCAGACGTTTCACCATCAAGGACAGCCCGGTCGTTGCGCGACATCTCTTCGACGAGCACGTCCACGGCGACACCTCGTTTGCGAGCTTCCGCCTCCGTCAGTCCGACGGCGGCGATCTCAGGATCAGTGTAGGTACAGCGCGGGATCACCAGCGACGAGCCTTTGCCTCGTCCCGGAAACAGAGCGTTCTGCAAAACGATCCGAGCCATCGCATCCGCCGCGTGCGTGAACTGAAACCGCGAGCAGACATCCCCCGCCGCGAAGACGGCTCGATTCGTCGTGCGGAAGTGATCGTCGACTCGGACTCCCGATTGAGCGTCGAACTCGACGCCGGCAGCCGGCAAACCCAAATCGTCCACATTCGGCACTCGGCCAACAGCGACCAGCAAGTCGTCCGCGGAACGGTTGCACGATTCATCGCCTCGCTCGATCCAAACCTGCTTCTCGTTCCCATCGCGGGTGACTCGCAAAACACGAGCGTTCGTCAGCAACTCAATCCCGTCACGACGCAACGCGGCTCCCACGACCGTTGCTGCGTCGGCATCTTCCTTCGCCAGAATGTTTGCCCCGGACGCAATCAACGTCACCTGCGATCCAAACCGCGCGAACGCCTGAGCTAACTCGCAGCCGATGGGGCCAGCGCCAATCACGACCAGTCGACGCGGCAATGAGGTGAGTGAGAAGACCGTCTCATTCGTGACAAAACCGGCCTCGGCCAATCCGGAAATGTTGGGGACTTCCGCACGTCCGCCAGTCGCGATCAACGCTCGGCGGAATCGCAGCGACTGACCGGCCACGTCTATCGTGTCGCGGCCTGTGAAACGCCCCTCGCCGAAAAAGACATCGACGCCGAGTCCTCGAAATCGCTCAGCCGAATCGTTCGGAGCCAGCGATGCTCGTAGTTGTCGCATTCGATTCAGCACCGTGCCGAAATTCACACGAGCACCAGCCGGCACCTCGACACCGAACTCAGCCGCATCGCGCACCGTCGCCGCCACGCGAGCCGACTTCAAAAGAGCCTTTGAGGGGACGCAGCCATAAACCAAACAGTCGCCGCCGAGCCGATGCTTCTCGATCAACGCCACCTTTGCTCCAAGTCCCGCCGCTCCCGCCGCCGCCACTAAACCCGCAGGCCCGCCGCCTATCACAACCAGATGATAGCGCTTTGCCGGATTTGGATTGACCCAATCTGACGGAGCGACGTGCCGGTCGAGTTCACTGTCGTAGGGATCGCCGCTCATGCCTTCTCCTCTTCGGTCACAGCGGTCGCGTCTGCCAACGCTTTTCTGGCGATGCGTGCCATCACGACCGTGACTGCCAGTGTCGCGAGCAGGCCGACTCCCAGCAGGATTTTCTGAGCGACGCCTCCTTCCGAGCGCCCCGACACGATGTCGCTCAAACTCTTCGCCGCCGAGCCAATCGAGACGTACAACAGCGTCCCCGGAAACATGCCGATCCAGGAGGCCAGCACGAAGTCGCGCAGCCGCACCTTCGTCAGCCCAAAAGCGTAATTCAGCAGATTGAACGGCAGCACCGGCGACAACCGCGTCAGGAACACGATCTTGAAACCTTGCTCGGCAACCGCCGCGTCGAGTGCTCGAAACCGCGCGTCCCCCGCGATCTTGTGCTCGATGAACTGTCGCAGAATCGTCCGGCCGGCCAGGAACGCTGACGTCGCTCCCACCGTACTTCCAATCGACACGGCGATCAGAGTCTTCAAGACGCCAAATGCGAAGCCGCCCGCCAATGTCAGCAGCGACGCGGGAAAGAAGAACAAGCTCGCGGGAATGTACGACAACGCCAGCCAGACCAATCCGGCATCGCCTTGCGCCTGCAATGCTTCGACAAACTGTGTTGTCTGCTCACGCACGTCGATCCTCATGCTCACCGCTAACACCGCGACGAGGACCAGCAACAGCAACACGATTCCGATTCGCCACTTCATCAGGTTTGCATCTCTCTGAATCGTCATGGCGAGCGGGGCGGCGTCAGCCCCCCGGTGTATTCGTATTCGCCACAGAATCGGGGGGCTGACGCCGCCCCGCTCGCCAACTGGATTCCAAACAGTATCCTGCATGCACCCCACACGCTTGTCTGACCAAGGAGTTTGCGATGAGTACCTTGCCACCCCACGATTCCGCCAGTCGCAGGACGTTTTTGAAAACGCTCGGAGCGGCCACTGCCGGCAGCCTGTTGCCCGCCATTACATCCGGTGCGGATAAGCCACCGTCAAATATTCCAATCGGCTTCAGCCTGTACGGCATGAAGAGTCTGCCAATTGCCGATGCCCTGAAGGTCTGTTCGGAGATCGGCTACGAGCGCGTTGAACTCGCCGTGATGCCCGACTGGCCCTGTGCGCCGGAGAAGTTGTCGGCCGACCAGCGCAAAGATCTCCGCCAGCAATTGGCGGATCACCAACTTCAGCTCGCGGGGCTGATGGAAAACTTGCCGCTGGCCGTGGACGGTGAAAAACATCGCGACAACCTCGATCGCTTCAAACGAGCGTTCGAGCTTTCACGCGACCTCTCGCCCAAACAAGTCCCGTTGGTCGAGACAATCCTGGGTGGCTCACCCGACAAGTGGGAGATGCTGAAGGGCAATTTCGTGGAACGGTTGCGTGACTGGGCCGCCGTCGCGGCCGAGCACGACGCCATCATCGCCATCAAGGCTCACGTCGCCGGCGCACTGCACATGCCACAAGATGCCGCCGAACTCGTGCAGACGATCAACTCTCGGTCGCTGCAACTGACGTTCGACCAGAGTCATTTCCAGCTTCGCGACATCCCGATGGCGGACGCCTGGAAAGCGATGGCCGAGCGGACTCGATTCGTGCATGTCAAAGATGGCCGAGGTAAACCAGGAGCGTTTCAGTTTCTGCTCCCCGGAGAGGGGACGATCGACTACGTCGAACTATTTCGCTTGCTGAGATCCAGCCGCTACACAGGCCCAGTCGTCGTTGAGGTCAGTGCGCAACTCAGTTCCAAACCCGAATACGATCCGATCGCCGCCGCGAAGAAGTGCTGGCCGGTGTTACGCGATGCGCAAAATGCGGCCATGAAAAATGAAAAGCGATGAACTGACAGAAAAATGGGGGCAGAAAAAAGAGCAACCTCGAATCACTGGTGCCCGATCACAACCGAACGGACTCGTCTTTTTTCTGCCCCCATTTTTCTGTCAGCCCTTTTGAATCCAACCCAATTCATTCTCCAATTCTCATTTTCCCCTCCACGCACCAGAATCCCACCGACGAAAGGATGAGTCGTGGATCAGCAAGAGCCTATTGAGTTACCCGTCGAACGCATCTCGAACGCCCCCACTTCCGATGCTTCGCGGCCGCGCACGATCCAACTGCAATTCGGCAATTGGAATTCGTCGGCATCACAACCGCCGTTGCGTCCCGTGCGCCGCAGACGGTTGTTGCCGTTAATTCTGTTCGTCGCGACCTGCCTGAGCACCTTCTTTGTCGGGAGTCAATTATTCGGCCGAAGCCGTCTGGTAATGAGCACGGTGGCCAGCGAAGCGCCGCGCATCGAAATCGAAGTCGCTTCGATGGTGTTCGGAGGATTGCACTATTCGCTGGGCCTGATGGCGATTCTGGTCGCTCACGAGATGGGGCACTTCCTGCAAGCACGGCGATACGGCGTGCCGGCGAGTTGGCCGTGGTTTATCCCCATGCCATTCTCACCGCTGGGGACGATGGGAGCCGTCATCGTGCAAGCTTCCGGTCATGCTGACCGCAAACAGATGTTTGATATTGGCATCTCCGGGCCTCTGGCCGGATTGGTGCTCGCACTACCGTTGACGGTCATTGGCGTTCGAGAGAGCCAGATCATTGACGTGAATGTGTTTGGCGGCGGATTCAGTTTTGGCAATCCCCCGGTTGTGACTTGGCTGGCTGAATGGCATTTCGGCCGGCCGCTGCTCCCCACCGAGGACATCGTGATGACCCCGTTCCTGCACGCGGGCTGGGTCGGCATTCTGGTCACGGCTTTGAATCTGCTGCCGATCGGCCAGCTCGATGGCGGACACATCTTGTACGGATTGATCGGCCGCAAGGCGCATCGCGTGGCGGTTACGCTCTTGTGGACCGCACTGTTCTGGATGTTCTTTACCGGGAATTGGTCGTACTCGGCCATCGTCTTTTTGATGATTCTCACAGGCGCTCGTCATCCACCGACACGCGACGACTTCGTGCCGTTGGGACGCTTTCGAGTGGTTCTCGGTTGGCTGACGCTGGCATTCGTCTTGATTGGGTTCACGCCAAATCCCATCAGCATTGATGAGCGTCTGCCTCGGCAGCCGCAATTGAATGTGAAACCGGAGACCGTGTTCGTGTGGCGATATCTTGAGAAGGCGGAACCGAACCCGGCTCGCGACCGCGAATGAAACAGGCGAGCGCGGCGGCGTCAGCCCCCGGTTCCTTCGACGCTCAACCAGGGGGGGGCTGACGCCGCCCCGCTCGCCTGTGTTATCTGGCTGCCATAGTCAGCGCGATGTTCCACAGGTTGAAGAATGCATGAGCAATCACGACGGCAAGATAACTGTGTCGCCGGTCATACAGGCTTCCCAGCAGCAGCGCCAGCGGCATCAACGCGGCTCCGTCGAGCGGTCCATGCACCATCGCGAACGCGATCGACGAAATCCCGATCGCGTGCGTGGATGACGTCTTCGTCTTGAGCCAGCCCAGCAGGACGACTCGGAAGAGCAGCTCTTCCAGCAGCGGCGCGCAGATCACTGCCGCGATCAACACCCAGGCGAGCGTGAGCAGACCGCTGTCCTGTTCCAACAGCCGCAACAACAAATTCTTCTCGGCCGGTTGTCGCCAGTACGAGGTCGCCAGCAACAACACCAGCACCGGAAGAAAGCTGGCGTGCGCGGTTTCCAATCCGTCGGAAACTTGCCGACGCCAATGGTCGAACGTGAATCCAAAACCGCGCAGCGATCGGGACTCGAAGGCCAGCAGTCCACACAGAAGTCCGGCCATCACGAACCGCGTCGCACATGCCGCTTGCACGGCCGACAATGAGATCGTCTTCGCAGGCTCGCGAACTTCTGGAGACACCACGGCAATCAAACTCAGCCAGACATAGGTGATCGTCAACACCAGCGCGACGATGTTGATCGGCGTCGGTGGAAACGATTGGCTCGGACAGACTTCGCCGAATCGCCGCCAGCGACGCCACCATAACCACCAGACCGCCGCGCTGATCGCGACCATCACCACCACGATCGCCGCTTGAGCGTTCGCCATGTCCAACTACTTTCGATACGCCGGGAACTCGACGAAGACTTTGATCGCTCCGTCACGGCGGTCGCGGAAGGTCTCGAACGCGGTTTGCATCTCGGACAGCTTGTATGTGTGAGTCACCAGCGGGTTCACATTGACCCGGCGCTCGGCTATCCACTGCATGGCCAACGGAAAATCGCGGCGGAAGTCGGGATTGATGCTGGTGTGGACAGTCCCGTTCTTGAAGATCAAGTCGCGCCACCGCAGCCCGTTGATGATTTCCGGAGCGACTCCGAAATACAGAATGCGTCCGCCGTAGCCGAGCAACTCGATGCACAGATTGAATTGCTGCTCGGCATGCCCGACCGCCTCGATGACGATGTCAGCTCCCTTACCGCCGGTCAGTTCTTTCAACTTGGTCGCCGGGTCTTCGACCGCGTTGCAGACCGTCGACGTCACACCGCACTTCCAACTGGTCTTCAGCCGCGACTCAAGCTTGTCGATGCCGATCACTTGCCGAGCACCGAGTGCCTTCACGCTCATGTTGAAGAGCTGTCCCATCGGACCTTGGCCGACAATCGCCACGTCGAGATCGACGAGCGTTGGCAGCTTCTTCAATGCGAAGAGCGCCGTTCCCAGCGGCTGAGCCAAAACCGCATCCTGATCCGAGCAGCGCGGGTCGATCGCGACGCAGCGATCCTCGGAGACCGTGTATCGCTCCCACAATCCGTTCTGTTCGGGAGGCACGCAGAGGACTCGATCGCCGACCTTCCAGCGTTGGCCGTTCGTCGCGACCACGCTGCCGATCATCTCGTGCAGCGAATGCCCCAGGCGAATCGGCCACTCACCGCTGTGGGTAAAGTAGGGCGTGTCCGACCCGCACAAGCAGGTCAACTCCGGCTGAAAGATGATCTCTCCACTGCCTCCCGGCGTGAGTTTCGGTTCCGGGGCCTCCACGAGATCAATACGGTGCGGTGCGGTGAATTGTCCTGCGAGCATGTGGTCTCCGAGTCGTAGGTCGGCCTTTCCTGGCCGACGCGGTTGAACGAAAGATTGTCGATGGCATCTGAGTCAGCCTGGAAAGGCTGACCTACTTGCCTAAGCAATACAGCACTTTGTTTGATCGCGAAAAAGTTTGCCCGCGCGACGGGGTCAGTGACGCGCGAAAGATTTCGTCCCGCGCCGCAGGCAAGGCGTTGCGGGCGACGACATCGAACTTCTCACCCGGCTTGATCACGACCGTCTCACCAGAGTTGCTTTGGAAATAAACCAACCCGTTCGCGGCGATTGGTGACGAGGTGAAGTTGCCTCCTAAGCGGTCCCGCCAGAGTTCTCGTCCCGTCTTTTCGTCGTAGCCGATCCCCACTCCGTCCATGCTGACGACGGTGACGACGCCCCCTGCGACGATCGGCGACGGCTGATCGCGTCCCGCTTTGCGCGGCGTATGCCAGGCCATGTGGCTGCTCGTGACGTCTCCCTGACCGCCGGGACGCACTGCGTAGAAATCTCCTTGCAGTCCATTAAGCATAAAGACGATGCCATTCCCCGGCACTGCGGTCGGCTCACCTCGACCGGCGAAGCTCTTACAGAACCAGAGCTTCTTGCCGTCTGCCGGATCGTATCCGGTGACACCATTGAAGCCGTTGAGCACGACTTCGCGCTTCTCGCCGTGAGTCAACACGGGAGAACTCCAGCCGCCTCGTTGAGGCACATCGCGCGGCGTCTCCCAAATGGTCTTGCCAGTCTTCAGGTCAAAGGCCGCGATCGACGCCTTCTCCTCCGCTTCGCAGTTTTGAATCACCATGTTGCCGACGATCACCGGCGAAGCTCCCGTCCCCCACGGACCAGGAAACGTGCCGAGGTCTCGCGACCAAAGCTTCTTTCCCTCCACAGTGAAGCCATGCAACCCGCCACGGCCGAAGAACGCGACGACGTGCTGCCCATCGGTCGCACAAGTCGCCGAGGCCCAGCCATTCATGTCGTGCGACTTCTCAGGCTCGCCCGTCCAGACCGTCTCTTGCCAGACGATCTTTCCGCTGGTGCGATCCACGCAGAATACGATCCGCTCGGCCCCCCGCTGTTTCTCTGCCGTGAGGAAGATGCGATCCCCGGCGATCACCGGCGAGGACTGACCGATCCCCGGCAGCTCGGTCTTCCAGGCGATGGATGCGGCGTCCCACCTCACCGGCACGCTCGTCTCCGCCGTGTGCCCGTCGCTGAGCGGACCACGCCACTGCGGCCAATCTCCTTCGGCAGCGATGGTCGCTCGACACAGACACGCACTCAACAATCCCGCCAACAACCAACGTCGACTCGCAGTCATGGAAATCTCCGTGTCGTAGGTCAGGCTTTCTAGCCTGACCCGGTTTTTGAACCAGGGTCGCACCGACATTCGGGTCAGCCTAGAAAGGCTGACCTACGTTTTGATCTCAAAAATCGCCTCGACCTCAACCGCCGGTCCCGTCGGCAGCGACGCGAACCCCAACGCACTGCGAGCGTGCCAGCCATCTCCTTCTTTGCCATAAAGCTGATGCACGAGGTCCGAGGCCCCATTGATCACCAAGTGCTGGTCGGTGAAGTCGAGCGTCGAATTCACGCAGCCCAACAACTTCACGCACCGCAGACCGTTGAGCGTGCCGTGCGCGAAATGCACGGAATTCAAAATCTTGACCATGCACTCGCGAGCCGCCGCATAGCCTTGCTCAACCGTCAGATCACGGCCGAGCTTCCCCTTCATGTCGCTGGTATGCCCGGAAGTGAACAACAGATTGCCCGCCTTCGCACACAGGTTGAGGTATCCGGGCTTCACTTCAGAAAACGTCAGGCCAAGTTCTTTCGCGAGCTGCTCAGGGCTATTCATGGTCGGCACCTTGTCGTTGGACGTTGGGTTATGTTCTGATTCCCGTCACCTCCGCCGCCGACGGTCGGCGACAGGACGAGCAGAATACTCTCC
The DNA here is from genome assembly GCA_005778115.1 of Planctomyces sp. Taxonomy (GTDB): domain Bacteria; phylum Planctomycetota; class Planctomycetia; order Planctomycetales; family Planctomycetaceae; genus SXKJ01. The sequence goes on from SXKJ01000432.1 coordinate 41,898, forward strand.
CCCCCGCGAGTTCGGAAATGAACGCACCTTCCCCGCGCCGCAATGCCTTCCTCCGGCCGATGGCCGTGATCCTTTTTTTGATCTCCGCCAAATGTTGGACCACTCTCTCGCACGCCGACGACGAACTCATCAAAACGCTGCAATCGCTCGACGCGAAAGTCGTCCCAGATAACGAACGTGAGTCCTTCGCCAACCAAGTCCGCGATCAACAACGCCGACTGATTCGCGAAGCCAACGGCCGCAGCTCGGCAGAGTGGCAACAGATCAAGACCCGCGCCGATTGGGAGCGTTATCGAGGCGAGAAGCTCGCCGCGTTGAAGAAGTCGCTCGGCTCGTGGCCACAGCCACCGGTAACGGTTCCCGTGCGAGTCTCTGCGACATTGGATGGTGATGGCTTCGCGATCGACAACATTCTCTTCGAGAGCCGCCTCGGCTGGTGGGTGACGGCCAATCTCTATCGCCCGGCGAAACCGCGCGAGTCGATGCCCGGCCTCCTGATCTGCCACGCCCACCACACACCGAAAGAACATGGCGAGCTGCAAGACATGGGAATGACGTGGGCTCGCGCGGGATGCGTCGTCCTGGTGATGGATCAGGTGGGTCACGGCGAGCGGCGACAGCATCCGTTCGGATCAGCCGCCGACTTCGATAAACCGTATCGAGTCGGACATGCCGATTACTCGTTCCGCTACGACAGCGCGATCCAACTGAGTCTCGTTGGCGAGAGCCTCGTCGGTTGGATGACCTGGGACATGATGCGCGGCGTCGATGTGCTGCTGGCTCGGCCGGGAGTCGATCCGAAGCGACTGATTCTGCTCGGAGCCGTTGCGGGAGGAGGCGATCCCGTCGCCGTGACCGGAGCAATCGACGAGCGATTCACTGCCGTCGTGCCGTTCAACTTCGGCGGACCACAACCGGAGACGAAGTATCCGCTGCCCGACGATGCCGAGACGTCATTCAATTACGCTGGCGGCGGCAGTTGGGAATCGACACGCAACCTGCGCGACTCGGCGGCGAGCGGCTTCTTACCCTGGGCGATCGTCGGTGGCATCGCACCGCGACGATTGGTTTACGCTCACGAATTCAACTGGGACGAAGTTCGCGATCCGGTTTGGAAACGGCTGCAAACGATCTTCGGCTTCTACGACCACACGGACTTTCTGTCATCGACTCACGGCCGAGGTGCCGTCACCGGCTCGTCGCCACAGGACACGCATTGCACGCACATCGGCCGCACTCATCGCGTCCGCATTCACGAAGCGTTCCGCTCTTGGTTCGGCATCGAAGCCTCACCCGACACCGAATTCAGCTCGCGCGTCCCAGCCGATCGCCTCCGCTGCTGGACTCCCGAACTGAAGCAGGAGTTGAAACCAAAAACGCTGGCAGAGATGACGACCGCGATCGCAGACCAATTCGCCGCGCGAACGCAGCCTGCGAAATCCAAACCGGTATTAATGGAGGAAGTTCATAAGGATCTGCGACGCCGCTGGACTCTGTTGCTGGGTACCGTCCCCAAAGAATCGCTTGTGGCCGAGAAACGTCTGCGGCAAGAGACTCAAGGAACCATCCGCGTCGAGACCGACATTCTCAGCAGCTCGTCCGGGATTCGCATTCCGATCGTGTTGCTCAAGCCGCGCGAGTTGCGGGACCAACAACGAGTCGTCATCGCGATCTGCTCACAAGGCAAAGAGCGGCTCTTGAAGGAACGCTCGCAAGACATCGCCGAAATGCTCGAACGAGGTGCGGCCATTTGTCTGGTCGATCCGCGAGGCATCGGCGAATCGAAACTCGGCGACAGCCACGGCCGCCGCAGTTCTGCGACTTCAATCTCCTCAACAGCATTGATGCTTGGCACGCCACTCCTTGGCCAGCAACTGCGAGATGTGCGACTCACACTGGCATGGCTGCGCGAGCAACCCGAACTCAAAGGGCGTCGCTTCGCGGTGTGGGGCGAATCGCTCACGCCGCCGAATCCCGACACGGCACTCTTCCGCCAGCCACGCGATGACGATCAAGCGCTCCCCGCACCCTCCGAACCGCAAGCTCCACTGCTGGCGTCGCTCACCGGTCTGTTCGAGGACGATGTCTCCGCGATCTACACCGCCGGTGGTTTGACGAGCTGGCGAGCCTGCCTCGCCGATTACTTAGTCCTCACCGCTCACGACAGCCTCGTTCCCGGCGCACTCACCGCCGGCGATGTGAGTGATCTCATCGCGCCGCACGGGATCAATCGGCGAGTCCGCATCGAAGCGTCTGTCGATGGCTGGAACCGGCTCACGCCTGCCAACTCGAAACGCGAAGGACCAGTGAAGTGGCTGGTGAATTGAGTGCGTTTGCCAACCGTGGGGCAGGTTTTCAACCTGCCCGTCAAATCACTGGCAGGTTGAAAACCTGCCCCACGAAAGTTGCTCCATGAATCACAACTTCGTCAAACAAAAACTCCGCGAGGGAGGCGTCTCGATCGGCACAATGATGTTCGAGTTCAACACCACCGGCATCGCCCGCATCGCCGCCAACGCCGGGGCCGAGTTCGCCCTCTTCGACATGGAACACAGCGGCTGGAGCATCGAAACCATCCGCATGTTGATCGCCACGACACCGAAGTCCCAGATGATCCCGATCGTCCGCATCCCCGCCACCGAGTATCACTTCATCGCCAACGTCCTCGACATGGGCGCGATGGGCGTCATGGTCCCGATGTGCGAAAACGCCGACCAAGCCCGCCTACTGGTGAACTCGGCGAAGTACCCCCCGGTCGGTCGCCGAGGAGCCGCCTTCAGGATCGCTCATGACGATTACTGCGGCGGTTCGATCCCGGACACCATCCAATCCGCCAACGACGAAACGCTGCTGATCGCGCAAATCGAAACCGCGCGTGGCCTCGACCACGTCGAAGAAATCGCCGCAGTCCCCGGCATCGACGCCCTCTGGATCGGCCTCTACGACCTCACCCTCTCACTCGGCATCCCCGGCCAAATGAATCACCCGGATGTCCTCACAGCCACCGATCGCGTCTTCGCCGCGTGTCGCACCAATAACAAGGTGCCAGCCGTCCTGGTCAACAGCATCCCTGAGGCCCAAAGCCAACTCCAACGCGGCTTCAAGCTGATCGCCTACGGTGGCGACCTCTGGATTTATCAAGCGGCACTCAAATCAGCGATTGCCACTTTGCAAAGATCGAGAACTGACTGAACTCGAATCCGCTTCAATCAATGTCATCGTGAAAGTTCCTCATTCTCGACTTGTCGATCGCCTGAATTCCGTTCCAAAGAAACCGAGATAAGATTTTCCCAAGCGATACGATCCGAGGCAAACTGAATCAATCGGCTGAATTATGGCCTGGGGCATCGCGTCGCCAGAATCTATGGATCAAACTCACAGTACAAAATTGTGATCAAATCAGCCTTCTTCTCAACAAGGTGCCATGATGAAGTTGATGAAGTCTCTTCTTGTTGCCGCAGCAGTGATCGTGCCAATGCTGAACAACGCCGGTGCCGCCGATACACCATCAACGAAGTTTGAAAAGGCAGCAACTCTGAAGGTCAATGGCTGGAAAGGCCAAGCGGCGATCAACTTCCCGGCCGATCCAGACATCAAGCTGGGCACCGCCACGATCGATTTGGAAATTCATGGGACGAAGGCCGGAACACAAGACACGAAACCGAGTATCGTTCCCAGTCGGGACAGGGTGATATTCACACTGCCGGAAACCCTCAAAGCGGCCGTGACCACACACGGTGAACTTGTCGCAACCGTCAAATTCCAATTGAAAACCGGCAATCAGCCCATCGAATTTCGCGTCCACGCGGAGATCACTGCCCAGGGCTACATTGCTTCAGCGGACGACATCACTGTCACAGCGCCGCGCGTCGATGGATCAGGCTCCGCCCGTTCGGACGCAGCGCCGCCATCGTCGGAACTCAAAATCAAAGAATACTTGTTGGCTGAGGTCGCGGCGGCCAAGTCGATTGAATACTTCGATGACACGCCAGAGAAGACGGCATCCCTGTTGCATGACCTGTTCGCCGAACTGGCTCAGGATGCCGACACGGCCGCGGCGCTCCCTTCGGTCGAGGAAAAGCAGAATGCGTGGCTGTCGCTTAACAAGAAACTCCGCGAACGTATGGACGACATTTACGCGCATAACGTCGGAGTTCGAACCGCTTGGCGTCCAGTCCTGCTGCGTGTGGAGGCGAAGTTCTATGAGGGCAAGGACACCAAACAATTGCCGCTAACGGTTGTCGCCTCCGCGTTGCACTAACTCGCCGATGGCTTCGAGGAACTTATGGCCAAACACAAGGATCACAAAGATAAAGTCGCGGCGGCGAACAAATTATTGCTCGGAACCAGTTCCGCGACCGCCGCAGTGGCGGGCGGCAAGAATGCCAAATCGTCGCGTACAAGCTGTTTTCGTCTGCTCCTGGGCCTCTAGTTTTTAGTAGGAATCATCCATGTCCGCTCTCGGCGTTCTCGCGGCTCCTGAACTCATCAGCCTCGCAACGAGCCTTTTTGCTCACTATGTCAAAGCTGGGCACCCGAAAGCCGACATACCCAGTATTGACGATCTCAAGTCGCTGATCACACGGCTCATCAAGAACGGAATTGGTGGCCCGCTCAATTTGACCTCTTCGAACGCGATTAACTCCGTGCTGGAAATGATTTCGTTTCTCAAGGAGCAAAAAGGCTTGGGAGGCGTCGCTGACTTCCTCACGAAGAACCAGTTTGTGTCGCTCGTGACAACATGCTTGGCCGATATCGCCGGTGAACGTCCACAGGTCGATCCAAATGAGGTCAACACGGCGACGGATTCTGGCAAAGACTATTGCTACATGCTGGGAGAACCCTTTCCGACAGTTCAAGGGGACGTCGAAAAGGCGAAGCGGTTGGTGAAGCAAGCGTTCCAAGTCTGGCGTCGAGTGGCGAATATCCGTTTCGGCGATTTCACGGACCATCCCGATGCCTGCGATCTGAAGATCGTTGAACGAGCGATCGACGCAGCCGGCGGGACACTGGCGGTCGGAACCGTCGGCGGTGGTCCGGGCGACAAGCAGGTGAAAGAGTTGGTTTTTGATTCCAACGAGGGCGATTAGCCAAATCGCGGAAAATTCTTCCTCACCGCATGCCATGAGACCGGACACCTCCTGGGACTTGTGCATGGCGGAGCGATCGAGGGCGACCTGATGTGGCCCATGCTTGAAAAGTCCATTTCAGACGACGTCATGGACAAGCTTGAGAATTCTAATCCGAAGGCTGACGACGTTCTTCAGCAACTGGCAAGTTGAAGATTGATAGGAGCGAAACGCTCTTCTCGGCGAATGACATCAAGCGAGCTGTCGATAAGTGGGGGGAACCGCCACTACTCCCGACAGAGCCCGATGAATCGGCCGTGCCTAGGCCGGAGGATGTTCAGGTCCAGTAACCTGACACCTTGGCGACGTTAGAAAAATGTCGAACTCGAATTGAGATGTGTGGCCTCGATTTACTCTGCCGCCGGTGCCGGTGGGCCAGACACTTTGGCCGGGTCTTCACAGGTCGTACAACAGGCACCTGGTTTCGGCGGGCACTCCTTGAGAGCCTCGTTGGGAGCCCTTGGAATCCGTTTGATTTCGAGGTTCGACATCGCAGGCCCGCCGAGTTCCAACTTGAGGGAGACCGGGATCATCAGCGGGTTTTCTGTTGGCAGAAGTGGCTGTTTAATGGGTTGGGTCAGTGCCTCTTGTGTCTGCAGTTTCTGTTGCAGCGGTTGAGCGCAATCAGGTGTGATGTCAGTGCAACCACAGGCCGCTTGTGCCATGAGCGCCTCCGCTTTCGCGCGGTTCCCTAGATTGAGTTCTGCTTGTGCTTGTTTCAGATACTGCTGGCGCAGCCGCTGTTTTCGATCCGTTTCCAGCAAGTTGTAGGCATCCGTCAGCGCCTCATGCTCTTTCTCTCGCTTCTCAAACAATTCTTTCAGTTGCTTTTCATCCACTTGAAGCTGGCCAAGTTGAAATTGTTGGCTGATGACACTGCTAATTCTACTGTCCGGTTTAGGTTCTTAGCTGGTTCTTGAGTGGTGGAAGGAGATTACGAGATTCGTAGCGTGAAGCACGGGCGAGTTCGTTTCGTTGGAGCCAACGTTGTGTGGTGGCAACGTTGTGTGGTGGCAGCGG